>NZ_JBEZGQ010000390.1:0-7258 GCF_040650095.1 Actinoplanes sp. NPDC048791
GGCGTACGCAGCCGCTCCGGTCACTGCCCGGAGCGGCTGCGCAGCCACGTCTCCCGGCGACGCTGGGAGGCCCGGGACAGCCAGGCGTCCTGGACGACCTCGGCCAGCTCCGTACGGCTGATCCGGCCGAGCCGGCTCGCCCGGATCAGCACCGACGGGTGGCCGTTGAAGTGCGGAGTCGTGAAGAAGGGCGTCGTCTCGTCCTGGACCAGCGCCTGCTTGTCCGCGTCCGACTCCACCCAGAAGACGATCACGTCGGGATAGCGTTCGCCGGTCTCCGGGTCGACCGCGTCGGGGCGCGGGTTGCGGAAGAAGACGAACGACTTGCCGCCCACCTGATAGACCGGGTTGTCGGCCTCCGGGTCGTGAACGGTGACGTGCGGCATCGCGAGGGCCAGCTCGTGGACGTCGTCGACGCACGCGGGACGATCTGCCGGATCGGGCACCACCCCAGTCTAGGGCGCAAGCGGGCCGCCGACCGACCTGGAGGAACGACCATGATCAACGCTCACGCCGGCCTCAGCCTCGCGCTCATCGACGGCGCCGAGGTGGCCTACACCGATTCCGGCGGCGACGGTGAACCGCTGCTGCTGATCCACGGCGGCGGGCTCGCCGACTGGCTCACGCCACTGGCCGCGACCCCCGAGCTGGCGGACCACCGGGTGATCCGGATGGTCCGCGCGGGCTACACCGGCGGTCCGCTGCCGGCCGGTCTGACGGTGGCTGACCACGCCCGCCACGCCGCCACCCTGCTCCGGCAGCTGGATGCCGCGCCCGCCCACGTCGTCGCCCACTCGTCGGGTTCGACCATCGCCCTCCAGCTGGCCGTGGATGATCCGGCTGCCGTCCGTACGGTCGCTCTTTGTGAACCTCCGCTCGTCGACGCCCTGGCCGATCCGGCCGACGTGGACGCCCTGCACGCCGCCTTCGGCCCGGTGATGGGCACGGCGATGGCCGCGACCGCCCAGGGCGACCACGCGACCGCCTTCGACGCTTTCATGGCGATGGTGTGCGGGCCGGACTACCGGGCGGTGATGAACGATGTGCTCGGGGCCGGCCTCGTCGAGGAAGCGGCGGACCACTGCGGCGCCTTCTTCACGAGCGAGCTGCCGGCGGTCGGTGCGTGGACGTTCGATCCGGCGGTGACCCGGCCGGCCCTGCTCATTCAGGGCGCCGACAGTCCACCGCCGGTGCACCGGCTGGTCGCCCGGCTCGCCGGCCTGCTCCCGGAAGCAGCGATCGCCACCGTCGACCACGCCAACCATCTGATGCCGCTGAGCGCGCCGGCCGAACTCGGCGCGGTGGTCGCGCGTTTCGCGCGGTGACTATCCGGCCCGGCGGTCCCGGCGTTCGCTACCCGGCGTGCCGATGCGCGAAACGGCAGGCGACGCCGCACTCCGGATGATGTCATCGGGGTGCCCGCGCCGAGACGCCGTACTCGATCGCATCGAAGGCCTGGTTCAACCGCTGCCGGTGGGCCGCCGCGACGTCGGCGAGCTCGTCGCCGGCGAGCCGGCGCCGGACCGTCGCGACCGCGACGATCCGGTACGCCGCGACGACCAGCGCAGCGAGCAGCGCACTGTCGCCGGAGAAACGCTTGTCGGCGGCCAGTTCCTCGGCCAGCGCCGCCTCGATCTCGTGCTCGAACACCCGCAGCCGGGCGATCAGCGTCGGCGCCTCCACGACGATCCGCAGGAACGGTTCGATGCCCTCGTCCAGGGCGGACAGCCCGTGCCGTTCGGCGGCCAGGGCGAGCAGCGTCTGCCGGATCGCCTCGACCGCGCTGACCTCGTCCGCCCGGTCGCGCACCGCCGCCCGGGCGATCTCGACCACGTCGGGGAGCCGGTCGAGCAGCAGGTCCTCCTTGCGGTCGAAGTGCTTGAAGACGGTCACCTTGGACACGCCCGCCGCGGCGGCGACCTCGACGATCGTGACGTCGTCGAAGCCCCGGTCGAGGAACAGCCCGGTGGCGACGTCAGCGATGTGGGCGCGGGTCCTCGACCCACCACGGTCTCCCCGATTGGGCATGGACACGACTCCTCAGCGGTGTTAGCTTTACCCGGTAAGCTTACTTGGTAAGCAGACCGAGTCGCCTCAAGTGAGACGGTAGCGGTTTGCCCCCACCCTTCAGGAGCCCCCGTGTCCACTCCCGTAACGATCATCGGTGCCGGCCTCGGCGGCCTCGTGCTGGCCCGCGTCCTGCACCTGCATGGCATCCCCGCAACTGTCTACGAGGGGGAGGCCGCACCGACCGCGCGCGCCCAGGGCGGCCTGCTGGACATCCACGACTACAACGGCCAACTGGCGCTGCGCGAGGCCGGCCTGATCGACCGGTTCCGCAGCCTGGTCCTCGAGGGCCGCGAGGCCAGCCGGTTCCTCGGCCGGGACGGGACCGTCCTGGCCGAGCAGGGCGACGACGGTACGGGCGGACGCCCCGAAATCCTCCGCGGTGACCTGCGCCGGATGCTGCTCGACTCCCTCCCGGCCGGCAGCATCAAGTGGGGCCACCGGGTCAGCGGTGTCGCAGCCCTCGGCGAGGGGCGGCACACGGTGACCTTCGCCGACGGCACCACGGTTGTGACGAGCCTGCTGGTCGGCGCGGACGGTGCCTGGTCACGCGTCCGGCCACTGCTGTCCGCCGCCACGCCTGAATACACCGGGATGTCGGCCGTCGAGACTCACCTCTTCGACAGCGAAACCCGGCACCCCGCCACGGCGAAGGCAGTCGGCCAAGGAGCGATGTACGCCCTCGCGCCGGGCCAGGGCCTGCTGGCGCACCGGGAGAGGGGCGGCACCCTGCACAGCTACGTGTTCGTCACCGAGCCGCAGTCGTGGTTCGCCGCCATCGACTTCACCGACGCCGCCGTGGCCGCTGCCCGGATCGCGCAGAAGTTCGACGGTTGGGCCCCGGAGCTCACTGCACTGATCACCGACAGCGACACCCCGCCGGTCCTGCGGCCGCTCTACACGTTGCCGACCGAGCACCGGTGGGATCGGGTGCCGGGGGTGACCCTGCTCGGCGACGCCGCCCACTTGACGGCCCCGAACGGCGAAGGCGCCAACCTGGCCATGTACGACGGCTCGGAACTGGCCAAGGCCATCGCCGCCCGCCCGGACGACATCGAAGCCGCACTCAACGAATACGAGCAGGCGATGTTCTCACGCAGTGCCGAGGCGGCTCTCGAAGGCAACCGAACCCACGAGCTGCTCTTCGGCGCGGGTGCGCCCTACTCCTTGCTCGGCATGGCGGCCGCTTAGTCAATTGCTGACGCGTTTGAGATCGATCGAGAAGGTGGAATCCGGGCCGGACAACTGGAGCCGATCGGTTTGCCTCCGCCCATCTCCACGCCATTCCTCGCTTGTGCCGTTGACCTCGGCAGTCGCCCGGAAGACTGTTTCCCGCCACTTCCCCAGGACGCACAGATCCAGATTCGGGCTTGCGGAATGTGCCCGGGCGGGAGGACTGCTGGGCAGGGCGGCCGGTGTGCCGGATCCGCTGCCGTCACCGCGGCCCGTGATGCGGCCGTCGCCACCGATGGACGCACTGGTCGCTCTGGCGGGTGCGGGTGAGGCCGCTTGCTGGGTACCGCGCTCCTCGGCGAGCGACAGGGCAACCTGGATCGCCACGGCGCTCAGGACGAGCGCGACCAGTCCCGAGCCCCAGGCCCATGACCATTGGTCGGTGACCACATTGGTCGCTATCCCGATGCCGGCCGCGATGAGAACAGAAACGGCGGCTCCCGCGGTGCGCCATTGAAGTCTCGACATGCACACCCTCGGCGTTCGTAGAACGGGTCGCTATCAGGAGCCGGAGTCGATGCGGGGATCGCCGCCGGCCATCTTTGTGCATGGAGCCGGCACCTGACGAACGCGATCAGGCAGCCGTATCGGTTTCTCCACCCGGAAAGTGTTATGCCGGCGCCGGGACGGGAGTCGCAACGCCGCCGGCGGCGCACGCCTTGACACTTATCGATATCCATATCAGGCTGGGAGCGCTCCCAAGTATGTCGTCTGTGTTTCCGTGCAAGGAGTTCTGGATGAGGAAATTCAGGCCGGCCAACACCGTGCTGGTCGCGGCCGGTGCCGCCCTCCTGGCGTCCGCCGCCGTCGCTGTGGCGCTGCCGGCCGGGGCCGCGGCCGCCGGTTGCTCGGTGAGCTACGTGGTCTCGTCGCAGTGGCAGGGAGGCTTCGGTGCCAACGTCACCATCACCAATCTCGGTGACGCGCTCTCCAGCTGGACGCTGACCTGGTCCTACGGCGCCGGGCAGACCGTCACCCAGGCCTGGAACACGACGCTGACCCAGAGCGGCGCCGCGGTCACCGCCAAGAACGTCAGCTACAACGGGTCCGTCCCCACCAACGGCACGGTCTCGTTCGGCTTCAACGGCGCGTCGCCCGGCAGCAACCCCGCTCCGACGGACTTCGCGGTCAACGGCTTCGTCTGCGGCGGAGGCACCGTGCCGACCACGGCACCCACCACCCCGCCCACGACGCCGCCCACCACCGCGCCGGCCGGCACGCCGGACATCACCGTGAACAGTGCCACCAAGTACCAGACGATCGACGGGTTCGGGGCTGCCGTATCGATCTGGGGCGGCGCGTGGTCCACCGCCGAGACCCAGACGCTGGTCGGGTCGGGCGCCAACCAGCTCGGCCTGTCGATCGTGCGGACCGGCATCTCGCCGGTCTCCAGCGAATGGCCGGCGCAGGTCAACGCCTTGAAAACGGCCAAGTCGTACGGGTCGAACGTGAAGATTCTCGCCTCGCCGTGGACGGCCCCCGCCGCGTGGAAGACGAACAACAGCCGGGTCAACGGCGGCAAGCTCAAGACCGACTACTACGACGACTACGCCAACCACCTGAACAGCTACGTCCAGTACATGAAGAACCAGGGCGTGGCCATCGACGTCACCTCGGTGCAGAACGAGCCGGACTGGCACCCGGACTACGACTCGATGGACTGGAGCGGCACCGAGCTGCGCACCTTCGTCCGCGACCAGGGCGCCAAGGTGCAGAACACCAAGCTCATGGTGGCCGAGGCGGTGAACCTGAACTACGGCTACACCGATCCGACCCTGAACGACGCGAGCGCCCGCAACAACATCGGCTATGTCGGCGGCCACCTGTACGGCACCGAGGACGCGGGACGGTTGAAGCCGTACGCGCTGGCCGAGCAGTACAACAAGCCGGTGTGGATGACCGAGTGGAACTTCCACGAGGCCGACGGCAACGGCTCGAACATCTGGGGCAACCCCAGCAACCAGGCGGTCTGGAACGAGACCCTCGACGACATCATGCGCACCGTGCACAAGTCGATGGAGTCCAACTGGAACGCCTACATCTGGTGGTACGGCAAGCGTTACTACTCCTTCATCGGTGACGGCGAAGCGGCCTACGGCACCACCGCCGGAGCACCACTGAAGCGCGGCTACGCGTTCTCGCAGTTCGCCAAGTACGTACGCCCGGGTTATCAGCGGGTCGGCCTGACGAAGAGCGCCAAGGCCTCACCGCTGGAAGTGACCGCTTACCAGGGCGATGGCAAGACCACGCTGGTGATCCTCAACCGCTCGGCCGCCGCGGTCACCAACGCCGTGCTCCAGGCCCCGCAGAACGTCACCAAGGCGGAGTACTACCTCACCTCGCAGAACGCCAACGCGGCCGGCCAGCCGACCAGCCTGAACGGGGGACAGGTCACCGTCAGCGTTCCCGCCCGCAGCATCTCCACCGTCGTGTTGACCCATCCCTCAGGAGTGAACCAGTGACCAGATCCAGATCGATCAGTGTCGGCTTGGCGTCGGCCGGCGTCGCCCTGCTGGCGTCGGCCGCGGTTGCCGTGGCGTTGCCGGCGGGCGCCGCGGCGGCGGGCTGCTCGGTGAACTACGCCGTGTCGTCGCAGTGGCAGGGCGGCTTCGGCGCCAGCGTCGCGATCACCAACCTGGGTGATCCGGTGTCCAGCTGGACGCTGACGTGGTCGTACGGCGCCGGCCAGACCGTGACGCAGGCGTGGAACACCACCCTGACCCAGAGCGGTGCCGCAGTGACGGCCAAGAACGTCAGCTACAACGGCGCGCTCGCGACCAACGGCACGGTGTCGTTCGGCTTCAACGGCTCGTGGACAGGCAGCAACCCGGTCCCGGCCAGCTTCGCGCTCAACGGGGTGAACTGCACCGGCGGGACCGGACCGACGTCCCCGTCCACCACGCCACCAGGATCCCCGTCCCCGTCGCCGTCGGTCTCACCCTCGACGCCGGGCGGCACCTGCACGCTGCCGTCGACCTACCGCTGGTCGTCGACGGGCTCGCTGGCCAACCCCAAGAACGGCTGGGTCTCGCTGAAGGACTTCACCAACGTCGTCTACAACGGCAAGCACCTGGTCTACGCGTCCAACGTGAACAACGGCTCGTACGGCTCGATGAACTTCGGTCTCTTCACCAACTGGTCCGACATGGCCTCGGCCAGCCAGAACGGGATGAGCCAGGGCACCGTGGCGCCGACGCTGTTCTACTTCGCGCCGAAGAACATCTGGGTGCTGGCGTACCAGTGGGGTCCGACGTCCTTCAGCTACAAGACGTCCACCGACCCGACCAACGCCAACGGCTGGTCCTCGGCGCAGACGCTGTTCACCGGGACGATCGCCGACGCCCCGTACGGGGTGATCGACCAGACGGTCATCGGTGACGGCACGAACATGTACCTGTTCTTCGCCGGCGACAACGGCAAGATCTACCGGGCCAGCATGCCGATCGGGAACTTCCCGGGCAGCTTCGGCTCCTCGTACACGACGATCATGAGCGACTCGACGAACAACCTGTTCGAGGGCGTCGAGGTCTACAAGGTCCAGGGCCAGAACCAGTACCTGATGATCGTCGAGGCGATCGGCAGCCAGGGCCGCTACTTCCGCTCGTTCACCGCCACCAGCCTGAACGGCACGTGGACCCCGCAGGCGGCCAGCGAGAGCAACCCGTTCGCGGGCAAGGCCAACAGCGGTGCCACCTGGACCAACGACATCAGCCACGGTGACCTGGTCCGCAACAACCCGGACCAGACCAAGACCGTCGACCCCTGCAACCTCCAGCTGCTCTACCAGGGCAAGGACCCCAGCGCCGGCGGCGACTACAACAACCTGCCGTGGCGCCCGGGCGTGCTCACCCTGCAGCGATAGGGCGGTGACCCGGCGGGGAGGGCGTAACAACCAGCCCCGCGCTGGGCGCCCCGATGTGACGGGGAGGGGCCAGACCTCCGTTGCCGAGCGTTCGTA
>NZ_JBEZGQ010000391.1:0-7251 GCF_040650095.1 Actinoplanes sp. NPDC048791
CGGCAGCCGGAGGGGGCTGCCGGGCGGCACCGGTCACGCGGCGTTCAGCGCCGGGTAGTCGGTGTAGCCCTCGTGGTCGCCGCCGTACGCCTTGCCGTAGTCCGGGGTGTTGAACGGCCCACCGGCGGCCAGCCGCTCCGGCAGGTCCGGGTTGGCCAGGAACAACGCCCCGTACGAGATCAGGTCCGCGTCGCCGTTCTCGATCTGCTTGAGCGCCTCGGGCCCGGTCCACGCCCCCGGGGTGTACGGGTTGAGGATCAGCGTCCCGTTCCAGCGCGCTCGCAGCACCGGCGTGAACTCGGTGTCCGGCCCCTCGGCGACGTGCAGGTACGCCAGCCCCAGCGGCGCCAGCGCGTCGACGAGGGCCAGGTACGTCTCGCGGTGGTCGTCCTCGGCGATGTCGTTGAACGGGTTGGCGGGGGAGATGCGCAGCCCCAGCCGGTCCGCGCCGATCGCCACCGCGACAGCCTTGGCCACCTCGACCGTGAGCCGGATCCGGCCCTCGACGGTGCCGCCCCAGCCGTCGTCGCGCCGGTTGGCGTTGGTGGAGAGGAACTGGTGCAGCAGGTAGCCGTTCGCGCCGTGCAGCTCGACCCCGTCGAAGCCGGCCTCGATCGCGTTGCGGGCCGAGGCGGTGAAGTCGGCGATGGTCTCGGCGATGCCGTCGGCGTCCAGCGGCTCGGGCTCGACGAAGTCCAGCGGGCCGTCGGCGGTGTAGACCTGCCCGGCCGCGGCGACGGGGGAGGCGCCGACCGGGGTGGCGCCGTGCAGGGCCGGGTGCCCGATCCGGCCGGTGTGCATGAGCTGGGCGAAGATCAGGCCGCCGCGCTCGTGCACCGCCGCGGTGATCGGCCGCCACGCGGCCACCTGCTCGGGCGTGTGCAGGCCGGGGGTGTTCAGGTACCCCTGTCCGACCGGCGAGGGCTGGGTGCCCTCGGTGATGATCAGGCCCGCGCCCGCGCGCTGGGCGTAGTACGTGGCCATGAGCTCGGTGGGGGTCGCGCCCGGCCCGTACGCCCGGCTGCGGGTCATCGGGGCCATCACCACCCGGTTGCGCGTCGTGTACCGGCCGAGCGGGGCCCCGTCGAATGCGCTGGTCATGACTAACTCCTGTCCTGGACAGCTAATTTGCTGTCCAGGACAGGTAAACACGGCACCGCCGCGTTTATTGCCGGACTGTCGGGTGATCAGGGACACAGCTCCGCCGGTCTACGCTGAGCTGCATGGATGAGCGATCGGGCGCCCCGAGTGCCGCCGCGGGCGGGCCGATCAGCCACACCATCTTCCGGCTGGCCCGCATCCACTCCCAGCTGGCCGGCCGGCTGCTGCGCGAGGCGGGCCTGCACGCCAGTCAGGAGCTGATGCTGATGGTGCTCTGGGACGCCGGCCCGCAGCGGCAGACCGACCTCGGCGCCGAGCTCGGCATGGACTCGGCCGGCACCACCCGCGTCGTGCACCGCCTGGAGCAGGCCGGCTTCGTCCGCCGCCGGCCCGACCCGTGCGACCGGCGGGCCACGCTGGTCGAGGTCACTCCGGCCGGGGAGGCCCTGCGGACGCAGGTCGAACGCATGTGGACGCAGCTCGAGGAGCTCACCGTGGCCGGCCTGTCGCCGGCCGAGCAGCAGGCGGCGCTGGACACCCTGTTACGGCTGGAGCGCAACGTGCTGGAGACCGTGCCCGGCAGCCGCACCGGTCAGGCGGCGGCCAGGCGCGGGGTCACGCGAGAGTGAGACCCGGGTCCGGGTCCGGCTCGGGGACCGGCGCCGGGATGCGGTATTCCTCGGTGAGCGTGGTCATCGGCCCCGGCCAGGTCGCCTGGGCCACCTCGATCGGCTTGCGGGTCTCGTCGAACGCCACGTGCAGCAGGTGCAGCACCGGGGTGTCCGGGCGGATCTGCAGGATCTCCGCCTCCTCGCGGCTGGGCTGCCGGGCGCTGATGGTGTCGGTCGCCGACGCGTAGCGCCGCCCGATCGCCTCCTCGGCCTCCTGGTAGAGCGGCCGGCCGAACGCCTCGGCCCGTTCCAGTGACGTCCCGGTCGCGTCGGTCACCCGGAACCACGACGCGCCGACCTCGACGGTGGCGTCGTCAGCGCGGACGAGATGCCGCCGGACCAGCATCTCCGTGCTGTCGCGGACCCCGAACGCGTCCGCCACCTCGGGTGGCGCGGCCTCGCGGCCGACGCCGGCCAGCTGCTGGCGGTAGCGGGCGGCCAGGTCGGCGTGGTAGCCGCGGTGGGCGCCGTAACGGCCGCGGGAGAGCCGGTTGAGCCGGCGCCGGGTGCCGCGCACGTACGTGCCGGAGCCCGGCTTGGTGATCAGGATGCCTTCGACGCGCAGCTGGTCGACGGTGCGTTGCACGGTCTGCTTGGCCACGCCGAACATCTCGGCCATGGCGGGGATCGAGGGGAGCCGCTCACCGGGAGCCCAGTCCCCGCGGCGGATGCGTTCTCGCAGCTGGGCGGCGATCTGCCGGTGCGGGAACTCGGCGGCGCCGGGATTGATCGTCATGGCGGTACCTCCAGACCCTAGGTTCCTAGGATGACTCACGCGGCGTGCGCCACGGGACAGCGACACGCGGAAAAGTCGGTCGACCGCGGCGGCGCGGGCATCGAGCATGGTCAGCATGCTGAGTTCCGAGATCCTCGAGTACTACGAACGCGGTGGTGAGCGGCTGCGCCTGACCGCCGGCACCGGCCGCCTGGAGTTCCTGCGCACCTGGGACGTGCTGAGCAGGGTGCTGCCACCCGCGCCGGCCCGGATCGTCGACGTCGGCGGGGCCACCGGGGTCTACGCGCGCCCGCTGGCCGAGGCCGGTCACACCGTACGGGTGATCGATCCGGTCCCGGACCACGTGGCCGCCGCGGACGCCCTGCCCGGAGTGACCGCTGTCCTGGGTGACGCGCGAGCGCTGCCCGAGCCCGACGCCAGCGCGGACGCGGTGCTGCTTTTCGGCCCGCTCTACCACCTGCCCCAGCGCACGGACCGGATCGCGGCCTGGCGCGAGGCGGCCCGCGTCGTGCGCCCGGGCGGGGTGGTCGTCGGGGCCGTGATCAGCCGTTTCGCGTCCCTGTTGGACGGCGTGGTCAAGGGCTACTACGCCGAGCCCGAGTTCGTGTCGATCGTGCAGGGGGCGCTGGACGACGGCGTGCACCGCAACCAGGGCGGGCAGTCGCGGTGGTTCACCAGCGCGTACTTCCACCGGCCCGAGGAGCCGGCCGCCGAGGCGACCGAGGCCGGGCTCACCGGGACACGCACGGTGGCGGTCGAGGGCCCGGTGTGGATGACCGGTACGCGGCTGACGGAGTTCCTGGCCGACGAGCGGCTGACCGGCATCATGCTGGACATGCTGCGCCGGGTCGAGGACGAGCCGAGCCTGTTCGGCGCGAGCAGCCACCTGCTGACCATCGCCCGCCGGCCCGCCCCCTAAGCTGTCCCCCGTGGAGGCTCTGCGGTTGATTCTGCGCTACGCGCACCTGATCGGTTTCGCGCTGCTGCTCGGCGGGGCGATCGCCCAGTTCGTCTCGGCGAAGCTGCGCATCAACCCGGCGATGTTGTGGGGTTCGATCATCCAGGTCCTGACCGGCCTGGCGCTGTCGGCGCCGCTGCGCGGTGGCGGCGACGACGAGCCCGCCCCGGCCAAGCTGGCCGTGAAGCTGGTCCTCGCGATCCTGATCTTCATCATGGTCTTCGTGCCGCGCAAGCGCGCCGAGGTCAACCGCGGGCACTTCATCGGCATCATCGCCCTGACGCTGATCAACGCCGCGGTCGCCACCTTCTGGCGCTGACGCTCGGCCGGCATCAGCCCTCCAGAACGGGCGTGAGCCCGTCCAGGAGGCGCTGCAGGCCGAACTCCATCAGCCGGTCGACATCGAACTCGAGCGCCGGGTCCGTCACGGCCCGGTGCATCAGGGGATAGCGGCCGCTGCCGAGAATGTCGCCGAGCCGGTGCTGCTGGGTGTCCAGCCACTGCGCGTCGGTCAGCCCGGTCTCCTGCTCGGCCTGGGCCTCCTCCTCGATGTTGACGGCGGTGCCGCGGATGTAATTAGCCACCGTGACGGCCGCGAGGAAGAGCACATCCGGGGCGAGGCCGTGCCCGTCGAGGGCGCGCATCGTCCACTCCGTGTGGGCCATGGCGCGTGGGGCGAGCAGCGGCCGGGTGAAGGAGATCGCCTGGGCCAGCCAGGGGTGGCGCCGGTACATCGACCATTGCAGCCGGGCCAGCGCCTCGACGCAGGCACGCCAGCCGTCGGTGCCGGGGGAGAGCTCGGGCAGGGCGTCGCCGGCGAAGACTGTGTCCATCATGAACAGCAGCAGCTCCTCCTTGCCGGCCACGTGCCGGTAGAGCGACATCGTCGGCATGCCCAGCTCACCGGCGAGGCGGCGCATGGAGAGCACGCCGAGGCCCTCCGCGTCGGCGATGGCGACGGCGGTGCGCACCACCCGCTCGCGATCCGACTCCGCCGGCTGGGATTGGCCGGACCGGGCTGAGGCGTGGTGGGGGTGGGCCGGGGTGGCGACGACTGTGCCGACGCCGGGACGGGGCTGGACCAGGCCCTGCTCGCGCAGGGTGGCGATGACCTTGGTGGCGGTCGCCATGGCGATGCCGTGCTCGGCGATCAGCTGCCGGGTGGACGGGACCCGGTCGCCGGGCGCGAGCTCACCGGCGGCGATCCGGGCAGCGATCCCGGCGGCGATCCGGCGGTACGGCGGTACGGCGCTCATCACCCCTCCTCTGCACTAGTGCGCTCCACCCTAGTGCACTAGTGAGCGCCAATGAATACGGGTGCTAGCACCACTTGAGGCCATAGTAGTGCGCTCGTACGGTGTACCAAGACGCCCACAGGGAGGCCCATGATGACCGACGCCGTACGCCTCGAGACGCTGTACAAGACCTATGACGACACCGGCACCGCCGTCACCGCGCTCGACGGTGTGACGGCCTCCTTCGGCGCGGGCACGTTCACCGCGGTGATGGGACCGTCCGGTTCCGGCAAGAGCACCCTGCTGCAGTGCGCGGCGGGTCTGGACCGTCCCACCGCCGGCCGGGTGTTCCTGGCCGGCACCGAGTTGCAGGCCGGCAAGGACGCCGCGATGACCAAGTTCCGGCGTACCCGGGTCGGTTTCGTGTTCCAGGACTACAACCTGTTGCCCGCGCTGACCGTCGAGCAGAACGTGCTGCTGCCGTCCCGGCTGGCCGGCCGCCGCGCCGACCACGCCCGGGCCCGTGCGGTGCTGGACCGCCTCGGCCTGCTGGACCGCCGCGACGACCTGCCCGAGCGGCTCTCCGGTGGCCAGCGGCAGCGGGTGGCGATCGCCCGGGCGCTGATCGGGGAACCGGCTGTGATCTTCGCCGACGAGCCGACCGGCGCGTTGGACCTGCGTAGTGCCCGCGAGGTGCTGACCCTGCTGCGGGCGGCGGTGCACGAGCACGGCCGTACCGTCGTGATGGTCACCCACGATCCCGTCGCCGCCGCGTACGCGGACTCGGTGCTCTTCCTGGCCGACGGCCGGCTGGCCGGCTCGCTGAGCGCGCCCACCGCCGAGGCCGTCGCGGAACGCCTGGCCCACCTCGGTGACCTGGTCGGCGCCGGTGCGGAGGCCGTCGCATGATCGCCGTCGCCCTGCGTGGCCTGCGGCACCGCCCGGGCAATTTCGTGGCTACGTTCCTGTCGGCCTTCCTCGGGGCCACCCTGCTGATGACCTTCGCGGCCATGCTCGACACGGCCGCGGACGCCGACCCGGTGAGTGCCGAATCCCTGTCCACGACCGCGATGGTGGCGGGCGGCTGGTGCCTGATCATCGTGATCTTCGCGGTCACCTCGACGCTCAGCCTCGCGGTGCGCCGCCGCGCGGAGCAGACGGCTCTGCTGCGCCGGCTCGGCGCCACCGGTCCGCAAGTGGGCCGGATGATCGTCGGCGAGGCCGCCGCGGTGGCCCTGCTGGCGTCGGCGGTGGCCGTACCGGTCGCCCAGGTCCTGGGCCGGCTGCTGCTCACGCTGATGCAGGACACCGGCCAGGTCGCCACCGCGGTCGGCTACGCGTTCGGCCCGGTCGCGCTGGGCGTGGGCTTCGGCGTCACGCTGCTCCCGCCGCGCCGGCAACACCCTTGGACGAAGCCTCAGCCGACTTGGCCGCCGGAGCTTCAGATGAAGACCCAGCCACCCGAGCCGCGGTGGCCGAGGGCACACCAGCCGCCGCCTGGGACGCCGCGGCAGCGGGCGAAGCACCAGCCGCCTCGGACGCGGCAGCTGCGGGCGAGCCACCAGCGGCCCGCGAAGTGGCAGCTGCGGGCGAAACATCAGCGGCCCGCGAAGTGGCAGCTGCGGGCGAAACATCAGCGACCCTGGAAGCCGCAGCTGCGGGCGAAGCACCGGCAACCTGAGACCCGGCGGCCGGGGACGAGCCAACAGACTTTCGAGACGCCACATCCGGGGACAAATCGGCAGCCCGCTTAGCCGCAACGGCCTCGGAGGACCGAGCACCTGACTCGAACGCCGCAGGCTCGGACGAACCGGTAGCCGCCTTGGAAGCGGCAGCGTCCGAAGGAGTGCCAGCCGACTTGGGCGCGGCAGCCGCGGAAGAGGGGCCAGCGGCAGCCGAGGGAGATCCACCAGCAGCCGGAGATGCGACAGCTTCGGACGACCCGACCGCCGCCTTCGCCGGGGATTCCTCCGGAGTTGCAGCAGCAGCCCGAACAGCCGCAGCACCCGCAGCAGTAGCCCGCAGCGCAGCACTGCTGGCCACAGCCGCCTGGGACACCGCAACACCAGCCGCAGAGCCCTGACCACCCTTGACGCCGGCATCAGCCGATTCCGGCGAGGCAGCAGCCGCGAGCGAAGGTGACGTCTCCCCCGCCTTCGGAGCCCCCTGCGGGGTGTTCAAGCTCTCCGACGTAGCCGTCGGCTTACGAGCCGCGTTGATCGCCGCCGCCGCCCGTACCTCGGTCTCACGGGCCCGGGCCGCCGCCGTCTCGGCCACCCACGCACCTACCGCCGATGCTTCGAAGATCGGGAGGTTGGTCGGCTGCGGGGTCGTTGGGCGGCGCCGGCCCTGGCGGTCGGTTCCGCGGCCGAACAGCGGGTCGTTTAGCGGCGACGGGTCGGCCGCCGAACCCGGGGCCGGACGGTTCGCGATGAGGTCGAGCGGCTCACCGGGAGCCGGTGTCGGCTCGACGGACGCGGCGGTCTCGACCATTTCGGCGGCGGGACGGGCTGCCGGGGCCGAGATGGGCGACGACGCGCCCACCTGGGC
>NZ_JBEZGQ010000392.1:0-7221 GCF_040650095.1 Actinoplanes sp. NPDC048791
GCACCAGCGCGCCGCCGGTGCCCGGCAGGGGTGTGGCGTTGACGAACCGGGTGCCGCGCTGGTGCTGCTGCACCGCTACCGGACGCTGTTCGCCGACGACGACGTCGAGTTGTTCGCGGAGCTGGCGAGCCAGGCCGCGGCGCTGGCCGAGCGGGCCGCGGTGCTGGACGACCGGCACCGGCTCGCGGTCATCGTGGAGTCCTCCGCCGACGCCATCATGAGCAAGGATCTCGACGGCGCCATCACCAGCTGGAACGCCGGGGCCGAACGGCTCTACGGCTACACCGTCGCCGAGGTGGTCGGCCGGAACGCGGACCTGCTGTTCCCGCCCGGGGAGCAGCACCAGGAGGCGGAGCTGCTGGCCCGGGCGGCCCGCGGCGAGTGCGTCGACCAGGTCGAGGTGCAGAACCTCACCAAGGACGGCGTACCGGTGACGGTGTCGCTCACCTCGTCGCTGATCACCGACGCGAGCGGGCAGCCGACCGGGGTGGCCTGCATCGCGCGAGACACCAGCGAGCGCCGGCGGGCCGAGGCCATGTTCCGCGGACTGCTGGAGGCCGCTCCCGACGCGATCGTCGGGATCACCGCCGACGGGCGGATCGCGCTGCTCAACGCGCAGACCGAACGGCTGTTCGGCTACCGGCGCGACGAGCTGCTCGGGCAGCCCGTGGAGTTCCTGGTCCCGGAGCGGATCCGGAAAGCGCATCCGGAGCACCGCCTCAGCTACTTCACCGACCCGCAGCGCCGGCCGATGGGTGCCGGGACGGCGCTGGCCGCGGTGCGCAAGGACGGCACCGAGTTCCCGGCGGAGATCAGCCTGTCCGCCCTGGAGACCGACCAGGGCGTCATCGTCTCGGCCGCGATCCGCGACGTCACCGAGCGGCTGCAGGCCCAGGCCGAGCGGGAACGGCTGGCCGCCCAGGCCGAGCGGGACGCCGCCGAGCGCCGGCTGCAGCACACCCGCCGGCTGGAGAGCCTCGGTCAGCTCGCCGGCGGGGTGGCGCACGACTTCAACAACATTTTGGCGGTCATCGCCAGCTACACCGAGCTGCTCACCGAGACCCTGGCTGACCCCGTACCGGAGCCGGCGGAGCTGACCGCCGCCCGCGCCGACCTGGGCCAGATCGGGCGGGCCACCGAACGCGCCACCCGGCTGACCAAGCAGTTGCTCGCGTTCGGCCGGCGGGAGATCACCCAGACCCAGGTGCTGAGCCTCAACCACGTGGTCGGCGATGTCGAGCAGATGCTGCGCCGTACCCTCGGCGAGCACATCCACCTGATCACCCACCTGGACCGCGACCTGTGGCCGGTGTGCGTCGACCCCAGCCAGTTCGAGCAGATTCTGCTCAACCTGGCGGTGAACGCCCGGGACGCGATGCCCGGTGGCGGGACGCTGTCCATCGACACCGGCAACACCGAGCTGGACGAGGACGACGTCGCGGACTGCACCGACCTCGCCCCGGGCCGGTACGTGCGGTTCCGGGTCAGCGACACCGGCAACGGGATGCCGGCCGAGGTGGCCGAGCGGGCCTTCGAGCCGTTCTTCACCACCAAGCCGCAGGGCGCCGGCACCGGGCTGGGCCTGGCCACGGTGTACGGCATCGCCACCGCGGCCGGCGGTCACGTCCGGCTCTACTCCGAGCCCGGCATCGGTACGACCGTCACCATCGTCCTGCCGGCGTCCGACGACGCGATGACCGTCCCCGAGGCAGCGGAGCAGGACAGCGCACCGGCCGTCCGGTCCGCCCCCGAGGCGACGATCCTGCTGGTCGAGGACGAGGAGGCGCTGCGCGTCGCGACGGGCCGCATCCTGACCCGGGCCGGCTACGAGGTGCTGGTCGCCGACGGTGGTCCCGCCGCCCTGCGGATCGCCCAGCAGCACCCGGCGCCGATCCACCTGCTGCTCACCGACGTGATCATGCCGAAGATGATGGGCAACGAGGTGGCTGCCCGGGTGCAGGCGCTCCGGCCCGGCCTGCCGGTGCTCTACATGTCCGGGTACGCCCAGCCGGTCCTCACCGAGAACGGCACCCTCCCGCCGGGTGTGCTCATCATCGAGAAGCCGTTCACCCGGCGTGACCTGCTCGACTGCGTGCACGCCCGGCTCCGGCACGCCGCGGCCGAAAGCTCCGATCCTTCGGCGGCATTGAGCCCCTGACCGGTCTCCCGGCGGCAGATCGGGCACGACCGCCCGGCCTCGCGTGCCGCTGCGGGCGAAGCCCTCGACCACGGTGGCGTCCATGCAGTACAACGGGGTTGATCCGGGCCGCCACCGACGCCGGCCCGGCCGGGGGAGGCCGCCGTGGAGAAGTCACTGCTGGACCGGATCCGCACCGGTCTGATCGGCGCGGGCGAGGTGCTCGACGGGCCGTACGGCCCCCGGCGGCTCACCTACGCCGACTACACCGCGTCCGGCCAGGCGCTGGACTTCGTCGAGGACTTCATCCGGCGGCAGGTGCTGACCCGCTACGCCAACACCCACACCGAGGCCTCCGCGACCGGGCTGCAGACCGGCGCCCTGCGCGAGGAGGCCCGCCGGATCATCCACCGCGGCGTCGGCGCCGGCCCGGAGCACGTGGTGCTCTTCTGCGGTTCGGGGGCCACGGCGGCGGTCAACAAGCTGGTCGCGATCCTCGGCCTGCGCATGCCGGAAACCCTGGCCGACCGGTACGGCCTGACGACGGTGATCCCGGGCCACGAGCGGCCGGTGGTGTTCGTGGGACCGTACGAGCACCATTCCAACGAACTGCCGTGGCGCGAGACGATCGCCGACGTGGTCACGATCGGCGCCACCCCCGACGGTCACGTCGACCTCGACGACCTGCGCCGGCACCTGGTCGCGTACGCGGACCGGCCGCTGCGGATCGGCAGCTTCTCCGCCGCCTCGAACGTCACCGGCCTGCTGACCGACACGACCGCGGTGACCCGGCTGCTGCACGAGCACAACGCGCTGTCGGTGTGGGACTACGCGGCGGCCGGCCCGTACGTGCCGATCCGGATGCGCGAGTCCGCGCCGGGCAGCGGCGACCACCTGGACGCGGTGTTCCTATCCCCGCACAAGTTCGTCGGCGGCCCGCAGACCCCCGGCGTCCTCGTCCTGCGCCATGACCTGCTGACCAACCGCGTGCCGACCGTGCCGGGCGGCGGGACGGTGGCCTTCGTCGACCCGGTCACCCACCGCTACCTGGACGACCCGATCGCCCGGGAGGAGGGCGGCACCCCGGCGATCGTGGAGTCGGTCCGCGCGGGCCTGGTCTTCGCCGTCAAGGAAGCGGTCGGCACCGACACCATCGGCGCCCGCGAACACGCCCTGTGGCGGCGGACCCTGGACCGCTGGGCGGGGGAGAGCCGCATCGAGGTGCTCGGCGGCCTGGCGGCGGAACGGCTGTCGATCGTCTCGTTCCAGATCCGCGCCGGCCAGCGCCACCTGCACCACAACTTCGTGGTGGCGCTGCTCAACGACCTGTTCGGCATCCAGGCCCGCGGTGGCTGCTCGTGTGCGGGCCCCTACGGCCACCGCCTGCTCGGCATCGACGAGGCGCACTCCCGCGAGTTCCACGCCGAGATCGTCGACGGGTGGGAGGGCATCAAGCCGGGCTGGGCCCGGATCAACCTCAACTACTTCATCTCCGACGAGGTGGCCGACTACCTGGCGGAGGCGGTCGCGCTGATCGCCCGGTACGGCGGCCGGCTGCTGGAGGATTACCGCTTCGACCCGCGTACGGGCCGGTGGCGCCACGTGCGCGCGGCCGGGCAGCCGGTCCGCCTGTCGGACCTGCGGCTCGGCCCGGACGGCAGCGTCTCGATGCCCGGGGCGCGGCCGACGCTGGGGGAGGAGGTGCTCGCGGGCTACCTCGACGAGGCCCGCCGGATCATGCGCGAGCGGGCGGAACCGATCGACGGGGTGGGCCTGGACCTGCCACCGGCGTTCGAGAAGCTGCGCTGGTTCCTGCTACCGGCGGAGTGCCTGGCGGATCAGGGCTGATCCTCGTCGAAGAGGTAGGCACGCCCGGCTGCAATCGCGCCGCGACGTCGGGACGCCGCGCGGCGACGGCCCGGCCGAAAGCTTCCAGATGGTCAGCGGTCAAGGATGATCTCCACGAGGGGGCTGCCGGCGAGCCAGCTCTCCAGGCTCTCGGCCCAGTCCAGGGTCGGCACGATCTCGCCGAAGACGCCGGCCCGTTCGTCCGGGTCGGTCACCGCGCGCCCGCGTACCGGAAGATCCAGGCCATGCAGATGCAGCGTGAACTCGGGATGCGCGAGCATGTTGGCGTACCAGTCGCGCGACCCCGGGCTGCCGGTCAGCCAGAAACGGCCGCCCGCCCGGTACCGCCACGTCTCGATGCGGCGGGGTTGCCCGCTGCGCCGCCCGATCGTCGTGATCTCGACGGTCTGCTGCCGTTCGAGTGCCTGCCGGGCCTGGTCCGTCACCGTCATGAGCCGATCGTCCGACCTCAAGCCGGGTTCAGGTCAACACTGTGCGGCTTGCGAGCGAGTTGGATCCAGCACCGTGGGCTGCCGTCCCGGTAGTTGCCGAGGCCGGTCAAGGGGCTCGTCTCGACGGTGAAGCCGGCTGCCGTCAGGTCGCGCTCCATCGCGGGTAGTGCGGTGGTGCGGTAGTACATGACGAACGGAGGCTTCAGCACCGCATTGCGGACCCGCATGACCAGGTCGAACCCGGTCAGCGTCCAATGCGCGACCGACGTCGGCGGCGGCAGCACACCCATAGGAACGGCGAAGAGCCCGCCGGGCCGCAACGCCCGGTAGACGCCCTCGAAAAGCGCCGGCCGTTCCGCCGGCAGGAAATGCCCGAGCGCCCCGAAAGTCACCGCGAGATCGAATTCACCGGCGAAGGGCAGGGCCCGAACATCGGCCCGTACGAATGTGGCATCGGGATAGGCGGCCCGCGCCTGCTCGAGCATGCCCGCGCTGAAGTCGACGCCGGTGATGCCGTCCTGGCACAAGCGCTGGAGGGTCATCAGGCCGGCGCCCGTACCGCAGCAGACGTCCAAGCCCCGGCCGAACGGCCCACTGCCGTCGAGCGCCTGCACGGTCGCCTCAAGAATGCTGTCCGGCGTCCGGAACGGCGTGTGGTCGAACTTCGGCGCCAGCAGGTCATAGCCCCGCTCGACGGAGGAAAGGGCTTGTACGCAAAGCTCGCGCAGGGATGGTCCTTGAGGCGAGAACACGCGCCGAGGGTACCCGCCGGCCCACAGGGGAGGCACCCGATCCGTTGGTCGCGCCCGTCTGGATCCTGATCAGCTGGTCGCGGCCGCCCGGCGATGCCGGTAGCGAGTCTCGACGAGGGGAGCGCCTCGGGAATCGTTCGTCCTTGAGGATCCGTCGGCTTGCCAGCCACCGGCTTCGTAGAAACGCCGGGCGCGGTCGTTCGCCTCCAGCACCCACAGGACCACTTCCCGGTAACCACCCGCCTCGAGCCGACGCAGCCCGGCACTCATCAACAGCCGGCCGGCTCCTCGCCCCCAATGCTCCGGCAGGATGTAGATGGCCCGCACCTCGCCCACGAGAGCGGCATCCACGTCCGCGTCCTCGCCCGGCGCAACGTTGATGAATCCGACAACGCCGTCGTCGGGGTGTTCGGCCACGAGGGTTCCCGCAGGCTCCTGGTCGGACCGGAGCAACTGCAGCCATCCGTGCCGACGCCGGGACGGATCCAGCTGATCGAGGTGGTGCTGCGGCACCGTCCCGCGGTACGCCTCCTGCCAGCTCCGCGTCTGCACGACAGCAAGCGCCAAGGCGTCATCCACGGTTGCCGATCTGAGGATCACTCCCAGCATCCTGCCATCGAGGAACGCCCCCAAGCCCACAGTGGGGTTATCCCCACCTCCGCTCGCGGGTCTACCGGATGGTTTCCCCGCCCCAGCCGGCGAAGCATGTCCTCATGGTGACGATCCGACCCCCGGCCGTGCCCCCACTTCTCACCGGGCTGTGGACCATCGTGTTCGGCCGCGACCGACCTCCGGCCGCACCCGGAAGGCTGCTCCGCAGCCCACTCCTGACCGCAGTGTTCCTCCTGGCCGGTCTCGGCGCGGCCGCGTTCGTCTACTACGACCTCACCGACCTCACCCTGACAGGACCAACAACCGCGGTACGGCTGGCGCTCGCCACCGCGGTAGCGGCCCCATTGACACTCCTCCCACGCCGCCCACTGCTCGCCTGGCGGCTGGCGATAATCGCGACCCTGCTCAACCTCCCGCTCACCGTCGCCCCCGAAGGCCTGTCGTGGCCGTGGCATCCGGCCCAGACCCTGGCCCTGCCGGTCCTGGTGCTCTTCGTCGCCCTCCGCCATCCCGTCACGACGGTGTTCTGGGCCGGCCTGGCGACCGCAGCGGCAATGGTGGTGCACCTGCCGGCCGCGCAGGCACCGGTGGTCATCGCCTTCGTCGTCCTCTTCGCAGTGGTCGGCGACCAGATCCGCCGCCGCGTCGAAGCGCAGCACAACCTCACCGCCGAACGGAAGCTGACCGAGGTGGAGCAGGCGCGGCGCGTCGTCCTGGAGGAACGGGCCCGGATCGCCCGCGAGATGCACGACGTGGTGGCGCACCACATGTCGCTCATCGCGCTCCGGGCGGAGACCGCGCCGTACCGGCTGATCGACCAGCCCGAGGCGCGGGATGCGGAGTTCGTCGAGATCGCGGGTGCGTCGCGGGCCGCCCTCAACGACATGCGCCGCCTGCTCGGCGTCCTGCGCAGCGACCCGGACACGGCAACGTCCGTGCAGTCACCCGGCCTGGCCGGAATCCCAGCCATGATCGAAGCCGCCGGCGCCGCGGGCCTCGACGTCTCACTGGAGCCGGCCGGCACCGTGACGGCAACGCCGGTCGTCGAGGAATGCGCCTACCGCATCGTCCAGGAAGGAATCTCCAACGCCACCCGGCACGCACCCGGCGCGGCCATCCGCGTAACCCTGACCGCGGACGACCGGACGCTGCAGGTCCGCGTCCGTAACACCGACCCAGAACCAGCCGGTCCCGCTGCCGTCGCCAATTCCGCCGGCGGCGGCCTGAACCCAGCCGGTCCCGCTGCCGTCACCGATTCCGTCGGCGGCGGCCTGAACCCAGCCGGTCCCGCTGCCGTCACCGATTCCGTCGGCGGCGGCCTGAACCCAGCCGGTCCCGCTGCCGTCACCAGTTCCATCGCCGGAGGCCCGGACCCGGCCGGTTCCGTTGCCCTCGCCAGCCTCGCCGGCGGCGGCCCCGA
>NZ_JBEZGQ010000393.1:0-7219 GCF_040650095.1 Actinoplanes sp. NPDC048791
GGCGACCCGTGATGAAGATCAACCTTGCTGGGGCGGCCGAACCGCGCCGGAGCCCGGATGACCTGGCCGCCGAGGAGCCGCTGGAGATCCGGCAGGCGACTCGAGGGTTCCGCCCGCCGGGCCGTCGACCGCTGCCCCGCTCTGGCGCTGCGGCTCGTACAGCGCTGAACTGCTTCGCGCTCGCCGTTCCGCACCTCGTCCGAAATGGTTGCGGCTTGATCTTTTTGCCGACCGACTCAGTGGATCATCCATTGTCAAGTGGGCCGATCGACGGGCGTGTCTCACATTCGGCCACTTCTGTCCAACCCGGATGATCGATTAGGGTCGTCCTGACATCGAAGGTCACGACTACCCCGCGCACGCGCTCCGCGTCCGGCATGTTACGGTGCGATGCCATGATCGGCTCTATCGGACAAATCACGGGCGCCAATGTGGAAAAAGCGGACCAGGACCGGTCGGCCGCCGTCTCCTGACCTCACTCTCGGTATGCCTGTTAATTTGTCCGATGTAGAGCCGAGTTCACCGGCAATGCACGATGTTGCCGCCCGCCCCGGTATCCGAAAACTTGGTCCCGCGTTCGTAAAGATTGCGACCCTGGGGTCTCTATTTTCCTGGCCGTCGTCTAGCGTTCACCGCCTGAGCGTCCTTGCGCTTTGTTGTTCTGAGGCCAAGGGGTGGGGGGCGTCGTAAGTGGGGTGCACGAAATTGCCGAGTGGGCGTGGGGTCTCCCGGCGGGCAGGGGCGTCGTGACAACGACGGAAACAACGGCGGACAACGCCGCGACCGGACCGATTCCGACAGCTTCCTCGTATGCGGGCGTCACCGAACGGGATCTCGGTGCCACCGACGAGCGGGGCCACGCCGACCGCTGGGTCTGGGAGGCCCGCTACGTCAAGCTGCTCCTGATCATCGACTTCGGCGCGACCCTGGTGGCCACGCTGGCCGCCTTCGTGCTGCGGTTCCAGGGCGCGCAGTACGCGGACTGGTATCTGGTGCTGTCCGCATTGATCCCACCGGTGTGGGTGGGTCTGCTGGCGCTGACGCACGCCTACGAACGGCGGGTGCTGTTCGTCGGCGGCGAGGAGTATCAGCGGGTGCTGCGGGCCGGCGTACGCCTCACCATGGGCATCGCGCTCGCCTCCTATGTGGCCAAAGCGGACATCGCCCGGGGCTATCTGCTGATCGCTCTCGTGCTGACCACCGTGCTCTCACTGACCGGCCGCTTCGTGCTGCGCAAGGTGCTGCACCGTTCCCGCCGGCGCGGGGCCTGCATGCACCGGGTGCTGGCGCTCGGTCACGCCACGGCCGTCGCGCAGATGACCCGCCAGCTGCACCGCCGCTCGCACCACGGGTTCCAGGTCATCGGCGCCTGCCTGCCGGCGGGCCAGCTCGCCGACGCGGCGCACACGGTGGACGTGCCCGTGTTCGGTGCCCTGGGCGCGGCGGCGAACTCGGCCGCCGCCGCCGGGGCCGACACGGTGATGGTGCTGTCCTGCCCGGAGCTCGACGGCCCGATGCTGCGCCGCCTGGCCTGGGAGCTGGAGCGCGACGACATCGACCTGATCGTCTCGTCGTCGCTGGTGGACACCGCCGGTGACCGGATCACCGTGCGCCCGGTCGACGGCCTGCCGATGATGCACATCGAGCACCCGCGGCTCTCCGGCGGCCGGCGCCTGATCAAGTCCATGTTCGACGTGTCGGTGGCCGCGCTGCTGCTGGTGCTGCTCGCGCCGCTGTTCCTGCTGGTCGCGCTGGTCATCCGGCTGGACACCGGTGGCCCGGTGTTCTTCCGCCAGGTCCGGGTGGGCCGCGGCGGCGAATCGTTCCGGATGTACAAGTTCCGCACGATGCACACCGACGCCGAGGCGCGCTTCGAGGCGATGCGGCAGCAGAACGAGCACACCGGGGTGCTGTTCAAGATCCGCGCGGACCCGCGGGTCACCCGGACCGGCCGGATCCTGCGCCGCTACTCGCTCGACGAGCTGCCGCAGCTGATCAACGTCCTGCTGGGGGAGATGTCACTGGTCGGGCCGCGCCCGCCGCTGCCCAGCGAGGTCGAGCAGTATCCGCAGGACATGCGCCGGCGGCTGGTGGTCAAGCCCGGCATGACGGGGTTGTGGCAGGTGAGCGGGCGGTCGGACCTGTCCTGGGAGGACTCGATCCGGCTCGACCTGCGGTATGTGGAGAACTGGTCGCTCACCGTCGACCTGGTGATCCTCATGCGGACCGCGATGGCGGTCATGCGGGGCTCGGGAGCCTACTGAGCGGCGCGTGGGGCGTCGTTCGACAGGTGGTGCAAGCATGCGGCCGGGACGCCGCAGGATGGGGACACTTCGGTGGTACTGCTGTATTTCATCGCCGCGTTCGCGGTCATCGTGCCCGCGGTGGCCGGTCCGCTGCTGGCGTACGGGCCGGGCCGGCGGCTGGCCCGCGGACGGCTGGCGACCAAGACCCGCGAGTCCGTCGCCGGGCTGGTCGTGACCCTCGGAAAGCCGATGACCGCGCTGGTCTTCGTGCTGTTCTGGGCCGCCGCTGTCATCGCGGTCTTCTGGCCGGTCGGCATCCTGGCCCACCGCCTGGAGAACGTCATCGACTGGCCGGTGCTGCTCTGGGTGACCGACCGCCGCAGTCCCGGCTTCGAGGACTTCAACTGGTGGTACACCACGCTCGGCGACCGTGACCCGCTCAAGATCGTGGTGGTCGTGGCGGCGGTGCTCTTCGCCCCGTTCTGGCGCAAGCGGTTCTGGATCCCGCTGGTGGCGATCCTGCTCAGCTTCCCGCTGGAGCAGTACGTGCAGGCCATCCTGGCCGGCATGGTCAACCGCGGTCACCCGCCGACCGGGCTGGGCTCGTACCCGTCGGGTGGTATCGCCCGGGTGGTCATGACCTTCGGGGCGATCGCGCTGTTCGTCGCGCTGACCTGGAAGATGGGCCGGCGCTGGCACGTGCTGCTGGGCACCGTCGTGCTCATCATGGCGACCTACGAGGGCTACTCGCGCATCTACACCCAGAAGCACTGGCTCACCGACGTCATCAGCGGCCTGGTCTTCGGCCCGGCGCTGTTCCTGGGCTACGCCCTGGCCGTCGGCATCCTGGTCGGCCGGTATCCACGCCCGGCGCCGACGCCCGCCGCCGCGACGGAGGCTGTGGCCGCCCCGGCTGCCGAGCCGGTCGCCACGGCGAACGCGTCGTGACCACACTGCTCGTCGCCTCGACCGGGGGTCATCTCGCCGAACTGCACGACCTGAGGCCCCGGCTCGGGGTGGGGGAGCGGCGCTGGGTGACTTTCGACAGCCCGCAGAGCCGGTCCCTGCTCGACGGCGAGGACGTCGTCTTCGTGCCCCCGGCCACCAGCCGGGACCTGGTCGGCGCGGTCAAGGACCTGATCGCCGCCGAGCGGATGTTCCGCCGCGAGCGCTACGAGCGGGTGATCAGCACCGGCGCCAGCGTGGCCCTGGCGTTCTTCCTGCCCGCCACCCGCGCCGGCGTGCCGTGCTCCTACATCGAGAGTGCCACCCGCACCGAGGGGCCCTCGCTGACCGGCCGGCTCGCTGCCCGGGTGCCGCGCACCCGGCTCTACACGCAGTATCCGGCCTGGGCGGACGACACCTGGCAGTACGGCGGGTCCATCTTCGACGCCTTCGAGGCGGAGCCGGTCGCCGAGCCGCGTCCGGTGAGCAAGGTCGTGGTGACGCTGGGCACCCACGAGCGCTACACGTTCCCGCGCCTGCTCAACCATCTCGTGACCCTGCTGCCGCCGGAATGGGACGTGCTGTGGCAGGTGGGCTCGACCGTGGTCGATAAGATGCCCGCCGGCGCCCGGAAACAGGTGCCGATCACCGAGATGCGCCAGGCCCTCGCCGAGGCGGACGTGGTCATCGCGCACGCCGGGGTGGGCTCCGCGCTGGCGGCGATGCAGGCCGGCAAGCGCGCGCTGTACGTGCCACGGCGCAAGGCCTTCGGTGAGCACGTCGACGACCACCAGGTCGCGATGGCCCGCGAACTGGAAGGCAGGAAGCTGGTCGTGGCCCGGGAAGCGCCGGAGGTCGGCCTCGAAGATCTGGCGGAGGCGGCGGCGTGGCGTGTCCGGGCGAGCCCCGGGGTGGCGCCGTTCCGGCTGGCTCCGTCGTGATCGCACAGACTTCGTCCATCCTCTGTGCCCCGGCCCGGTCCGAGCAGGCAACGTCTCCGGCCGGACGGTCGATAGCGAACTGACGCTCACCGCACGAGGCTGCGTCAATCTTTAAATTCTCATTAGGAGGGCCCGTGTCCCTAAAGCGTCGACTCCGGTCGCGGCCGGTGGCCAGAATCCTGGCCTCCGCCGCGGTGCTGAGTCTGACGGTCGCTCTGACCGCCATCCCGGCCTCCGCCGTGTACGTTCCCCCGAACGACCCCGCGACCATCGTCACGGCCAACCCGGTGGACTACACGCCGCACGCCCAGAACGGCAGCATCCGTGCGTTCGCGCAGATCGGCAACACGGTCTACGCCGGCGGTTCCTTCAGCGGCATCAAGGCCGCCGGCGCGAGCACCTGGTCGCCGGCGAGCAACCTGGTGGCCTACGACGCCGGCACCGGCGCGCTGCGCACGGGGTTCGCCCCGGTGCTCGACGGCGCGGTGCAGACCCTCGCGGTCAGCCCGGACGGCAAGCTCATCGTCGGTGGCAGCTTCGGCACGGTGAACGGGGTGTCCCGCAAGAACCTCGTCGAGCTGGACCCGGCCACCGGCGCCACGGTGACCGGCTGGGTCGGCCGCGCCGACGGCGGGGTGGTGCGCCGCGCCATCGTGCACGACAACCACCTCTACATCGCCGGCGCCTTCCACTGGATCAACGGCACCGAGCACGGACTGCTGGCCCGCCTCAACGCCACCACCGGCGCGATCGACAGCACCTTCCAGGTCGACGCCAGCGGCCCCCGGCCGTACCCGAACAGCACCGAGCTGGTCTGGGGCCTCGCGGTCGCGCCCGACGGTGACACGGTCGTCGCGGTCGGCAACTTCACCGAGGTCAACGGCAACGCCCGCAACCAGGTCGTCATGATCGATACCGCGAGCACGCCCACCGTCGCGGACTGGAACACCGACCGGTACGTGGCCGCCTGCTACAGCAGCTCGTTCCCGTTCTACGCCCGTGACGTCGACTTCAACGACGACGGCAGCTACTTCGTCATCATCGCCGACGGTGGCCGCGGTGACGCGTACTGCGACGCCACCGCCCGCTGGGAGACCGCGGACCGGGGCAGCAACGTCCAGGCGACCTGGGTCGACGTCACCGGCACCGACTCGGTCACCTCGCTCGAGGTCGCCGACGGCGTCGTCTACGTCGGCGGGCACTTCCGCTGGCAGAACAACGCCAACGGCAACGACACGCAGGGCCCGGGTGGCGTCAGCCGCTACGGCATCGCCGCGCTGGACCAGCAGAACGGCGTACCGCTGAACTGGAACCCGACCCGGTCGCCGGGCAGCCAGCTGCCGGCCGGCGGGACCAACTGGGGCCCGATCATGTGGGAGCTGTGGAAGGGCCCGAACGGGCTGTTCGCCGGCTTCGACGCCGACGGCCTGGGCAACGAGTACCACGGCCGGCAGGGTTACTTCCCGGACGCCGGTGGACGCACCATCGCGATCCAGGACGCCCCGCAGGCCGCCTCCGGTTACCTGTACCTGGGGGCCGGTAACGGCCAGGTGACCAAGGTGTCGTACGGCGTGTCCGGCGTGGGCGCCCCGGCGACGGTCAGCCAGCCGCAGCTCACCAGCGCCAAGTCGGCGTTCGTGGTGTCCAACAAGGTGTACTGGGCCAAGACGGACAGCAGCGCACCCAGCGGCAGTCTGCTCAACATCTCGATCCTCAGCGGTTCCGGCGCGATCGGTGCCCCGTGGGTCGGCAGCGGCTACAACTCGTGGTACGCGGCGGCCAGCATGACCGGCGCGTTCTATCTGCAGGGCCGGATGTATTACACGACAGCGTCGAGCAACGCGCTGTTCTATCGTTACCTCACGCCGGACGGCTACGTCATCGGCGCCACCGCCTTCACGCTGCCCACCTCGGGCATCGACTGGCGCACGGTGCGCGGCATGACCTGGGTGGCCGGCAAGCTGGTCTACGGTTCCACGGACGGTTCACTCCGGACGGTCAACTTCGACGCTTCGGCGTCGACCGCGGTCGACGGCTCCACCGCCACTGTGGTGGCGGCGCCGACGGCCGAGGCGACATGGTCGAACCCGACCCTGTTCTTCGCCACTTCGTAACACAGACTGTCGTCGGAGCGACGACTCTCTGTTGCGTAACCTTCCCCGGCCGCGCGAGGATGCCGGCCGGGGAAGGTTTCGGTGAGAACAAGCTCTACCGAAACACAACTGCAGACATGTCGGGGAGAGACGACTCATGGATGTGACTGATTCCGTCGCCGCGAGCCGGCAGCGGGTCGTCGGCTTCGCGGACGTCGTACGGATTCCGCTGCGCCGGTGGCGCATCGTGCTGACCGCCACCGCGGCCGTCACGCTCGCGGTGCTCGCCTACCTCTTTTTCTTCCCGGCGACGTATCGCGCGACAACGGTTGTCGTGCTGCGTCCCGTGGTCACCGACCCGTTCACCCTGCCGTCCAGTGGCGCCGACCGGGCCATCAACATGACCGCCGAGAACGGCATCGCCCTGGGCAACGACGTCATCGACTCGACCGCCCGGATCCTGAACCGCGATCCCGAGGCGGTCCGTGAGTCGCTCACCACCGAGGTGCCCACCGGCGGGCAGGTGCTGCGCTTCCAGTACGCCGGCGACAGCGAGCGCAGCGCGATCACCGGCGCCAACACCGCCGCGGAAACGTACCTGCGGGTCCGTGAGGACATCTACAAGCAGCAGCGGGCCGCGCTGATCCTCTCCTACGACAACACCATCAAGCAGGTGACCGGGCAGCGGCTGGCGGTGCAGAAGACGCTGCCCAACCAGAAGAGCAGCACCGACACCGCGTCGCCGCGTACCCAGGCGACGCTGGATCAGGTCAGTGCGCTCAACGACCAGATCGCCCAGCTCGCCAACGCGCGCGCCAAGGTCTCCTCGGCCGACCTGAGCCCCGGCTCGATCACCGCCGCGGCCCGCGCGCCGATCCCGTCCAGCCACGACGCCGGCCTGCTCTATCTGCTCGGCGCGGGTCTATCTGGCCCGGATCTATGCCGCCGCGGCCGTGCCGGACACCGTGCTCGAGGCCGCCCGCACCGACGGGGC
>NZ_JBEZGQ010000394.1:0-7218 GCF_040650095.1 Actinoplanes sp. NPDC048791
GCCGGCCGGGGCAGCGGGGTGGAAGTGCCGGCGCAGCAGCCGGCGCCACGGGGCGGACGGCAGCTCGGGGCGCAGAGCGGCCAGGCCGGTGGCGTACTTGGAGATGGACGCCGGGCGGTGACCCCGGGCCCACAGCAGGCGGTCGACCTCGGAGGCCGCCGCCCGGGTCTTGGTCTCGACCACGGCGATGCCCGGCAGGCTCAGGTCAGGCAGGCTCAGGTCCGGGGCACTGCGGCCCGGCCCGGTCCAGGACAGGTCGATGTCGATGGTCACCCGGCTCTGCGAGGCCGGAAGATACAGAGTGCTGCGCCGGTAGTGGGTGGCCAGCGCCGGTGCGAAGACCAGGCCGCTGACATCCAGGTCCTCCAGCACGGCGTCGACGAACCAGCGGCCGGGTCCGAGGTCGTCGTGGTGCTGCCGCTCGTACGCCAGGCGGGTCTTGACCGTGCCGCCGCGTACCCCCTCGGTCTTGACCTCCAGCAGGCACGTGCCGGAGTCCAGGTAGGTCCGCGTGCGGACCTTGAACCGGCGGCGCCGGCGCAGTGCGGTGAGCCGGAAGCAGACCAGGTCCGCGGTGTCGAAATAGACCGAGGCGTAGCGGAACAGCCGGATGCCGTCGATGTCCAGGATCCGGGTGTCGCGGCCCAGCGCGGGCAGCAGCGTGGCCAGCTCGCTCAGCGGCAGGACGTACTTGCGGTCCCGTCTGACCTGCAGCTCGGCCTGCGCGGTGAGCTCGGCCAGCCCGATCGGGCCGAGGCCGGCCAGGCCCTCCAGCCGCGGCGGCGCGGCCGTCACGGTCGGGCTCCGGCCGCCGCAGCCACGCGGGTGCCGGCCACCGAACGGGCCCGTGAGTACCGGACCTCGACCACCGTGGTCTCGTTGACCAGGTCGACCCGCTCGACGCAGACCGCGTGCACCCGGGCGCCGAGCACCTGTTCCAGGTGGGCGACCAGGGCCACCTCGTCGGTGGTCGCCGAGTCGAGGACCAGCACCTGGCGCCGGTAGCCGCGGAACAGCCGGGGATGGTCGCCGAGGAACATCACCACGAGGATGAGCGCCATGAGCGCCGGCGCCAGCCACACCGCACCGCCGCCCAGTGGGCCGATGATGCCCAGCGCCAGCGCGGAGAAGTAGTAGGCCACCTCGTGCTGGTCCAGCTCGGTGGAGCGCAGCCGGATGATCGAGAGCACGCCGAAAAGCCCGAGACCCAGGCCGGCCCCGACGGTGCCCGAGCTGAGCGAGCCGGCCACGGCCAGCACGCCGACGTTGACACCGAGGTACGCGACGACGAGGTCGCGGCGGCGGTGCCGGGGGAAGTAGAGCCCGAAGACGAGCACGGACACCGCGACGAGATCGATCGCGTACAGCACGGGGAGTCCTCCAGCCGGCAAACAAATCCATAACTTTCAATGGACAGTAGGGGCGGAGCGCGCGTTCCAACCTCAGAGATTGCTGTGAATCAATCGACCCGCATCGATCAGTGGGACGCGCGCCCGGGAGCTGAAGCTCACACCTCGGGATGCTTGGCAGCGCTTTGGCCGCCCACGCCGTAAGGTGAGGGACACAACTGAATACCTCATCCAGAGGGGCTGAGGGAACGGCCCGATGACGCCCCGGCAACCACCACACATGTCTCGATGGCGAGGCCCAGCGTGTGGCAGGTGCTAATTCCGTCCCCACGCGCGTCCACCGACGCCGGGGGAAAGATGAGAAGGAGCCTCATTGTGACGTCCACCGTCGACGCCCCCCGCCAGTCCACCAGCCCCGCCCGTGCCCTCGTGTGCCGTGGTTGCGGCGCCGAGTTCCCGCTGGCCGCGCAGCACGCCTGTTACGAGTGTTTCGGTCCCCTCGAGGTCGCGTACGACGCCGCCGCGCTGGCCGCGGTCACCCGCGAGCAGATCGAAGCCGGCCCGCACAACATCTGGCGCTACGCCGCCCTGCTGCCCACCGGCCAGGACCCGGCCACCCGCGTCACCCTCGACCCCGGCCTGACCCCGCTGGTCAGTGCCGACGCGCTGGCCGCCGAGGTCGGCCTGCGGGCCCCGCTGTGGGTCAAGGACGACTCGGCCAACCCGACCCACTCCTTCAAGGACCGGGTCGTCTCGGTGGCCCTCACCGCCGCCCGCGAGCTCGGCTTCACCCGCTTCGCCTGCGCCTCCACCGGCAACCTGGCCAACTCCGTGGCCGCGCACGCCGCCCGGGCCGGGGTGCCCTCGATCGTCTTCATCCCGGGCGACCTGGAGCAGGGCAAGGTCATCACCACCGCGGTGTACGGCGGCGACCTGGTCGCCATCGACGGCTCCTACGACGACGTCAACCGGCTCTGCGGCGAGCTGGTCGAGACCGACGAGTTCGAGGACACCGCCTTCGTCAACGTGAACGTGCGCCCGTTCTACGCCGAGGGTTCGAAGACTCTGGGTTACGAAGTGGCCGAGCAGCTCGGCTGGCGGATCCCGGCCCAGGTGGTCGTGCCGATGGCCAGCGGCGAGCTGCTCACCAAGATCGACAAGGCGTTCACCGAGCTGGTGGAGATCGGCCTGGTCGAGGCCCCCGAGGGCGGCTGGACCGTCTTCGGGGCCCAGTCGGCCGGCTGCAACCCCATCGCCACCGCGCTGCACAACGGCACCGACCAGATCATCCCGGTCAAGCCGACCGGCATCGCCAAGTCGCTCAACATCGGCGACCCGGCCGCCGGCGCGTACGCCATCGAGGCCGTGACCCGCACCGGGGGCTGGATGGACTACGCCGACGACGACGAGATCCGCGACGCCATCCAGCTGCTCGCCCGTACGACCGGCGTGTTCGCCGAGACCGCCGGCGGGGTGACCGTGGCCGTGCTCAAGAAGCTGGTGGCCAGCGGCAAGCTCGACCCGGACAAGGAGACGGTGGTCTACAACACCGGCGAGGGCCTCAAGACCCTGGACGCCGTCGCGGGCCAGGTCGGACCCACCCACCGGATCAAGCCGTCCCTCCGCGGCGCCCGGGATGCCGGCCTGCTCGGGTGACACACGGTAGTCAGCACTCTGCCTAACGTCGAGAATTCCTACCCGCGAGGACTTGCGCCGGGATCTCAGGGTCGGCAGGATGCTCTACGCGGGAGGACGCGACGCCGTACGTGGCCCCACCTTCGAGCTTGGCGACAATCTCCTGGGGGCCCAACGACCCAGTGCCGGAGGCGCTGTGCGCGCGTCCTCCCGACCAAATCTCAGTCGCGGTCAGCCGGCCGGTGGCGCAGGCTGTCGGGATGCTGCGGATAGTTGCTCTCACCGACGAGCGGGCGGCCTACGACATCGACCGGGCCGCCGCCGAAGCGGACGCCCCCGACATCCCGTTCAGCTCCTTCGAGACCTATTGCACCCGGTTGCGGCACCCCTGGCCGGGCAATGAGGCGGAGCAGTACCTCGCCGTCCACGACGGGACCCCGGCCGGCCACCTCGAGCTGTACCTGCCGCAGCTCGACAACCTCGCCAACGTCATCGTCGAGCTCTTCGTCCACCCGGACCACCGCCGCCGGGGCACCGGCCGGGCCCTGCTCGCCCACGCGGTGCGCCGCGCGACGGAGCTCGGCCGCCGGCACCTGATCAGCGAGGCCGTGGCCGCCGACGCCTTCGCGCGAGCCGCGGGCGCGATCCCGGCCCTGTTGGAGATCCGCAGCCGGCTGGACATCACCGGCCCCTTGCCCGACGACAGCCCCGCGGCAGCCGGCTACCGGCTCGTCCGATGGACGGACGAGGCGCCCGAGGAGCTGCTGGACGACATCGGCTACCTGGACAGCCGGCTCAACGAGGACGCGCCCACCGGCGAGCTGGCCGTGGAATCCGAGAAAATTGACGCCGACCGGGTCCGTGCGGCCGAGGAGACCCTGCGCCTCCGGAGGCGTACGACGTTCCACACCGGCGCCGTGCACGAGCAGAGCGGACGCCTCGTCGCCTGGACGATGATCGCCAGCGAGAACGACACCGGCTGGCACGCCTGGCAGAACATCACCATCGTCGACCCGGACCACCGCGGGCACGGCCTCGGGCTGACGATCAAGAACCACAACCTGCGGTACGCGCGTACGGCGCGCCCCGGCCTGCGGGCGATCGACACCTCCAACGCCGTGGAGAACGAGCACATGCTCCGGATCAATCAGGCGATGGGCTTCCGGCCGGTGGATCGCTGGACCCAGTGGCAGCTGACCGTCTGAACCGGCGCAGCCCCGGCCGCAGCGGGGCCACCCGGTAACCGCCGTGCTCCAGGCCCGCGTGCCGCTCGAAGGCGTTACGCGTGCCGTAGGTGCCGGTCATCGTCCACGAGTAGCCGCAGGACAGCCAGTACGCCGGCCAGAACAGCGGGCCCAGCACCGCGTACTGCCCGGCGTGCCGGCTCTCGTGGGCCAGCAGCGCGGCGCGGCTCTCGTCCAGCAGCCACTCGGCCGTCCGCCGGGTGATGATCACCGAGCCGATGGTGAAGCAGGTCGCCGGGGGCGCCTTGCGGCGGTAGCCCTCCGCGATCAGGATGCCGCCGGGGCCGCGGCGCACCTTGGTGCCGGTCAATGCGGCGATGCCCAGACCGACCAGCGTGGTGCCGTTCAGCGCGGTCAGCACGGTGCGGGCCAGGGGCCACTTGGCGCCCATCAGGCCCGCCGGCGCATCTGCAACTCCAGCAGACCGGGGACGACCGGGTGCGGCACCCGTACGCCGGTGTCCTCGAAGCCCAGGCGCTCGTACGCCCGGACCGCCCGGTCGTTGCCGACCACGACCTCGAGCATCAGCTCACCGCGGCCCATCGCCACCGACCACTCGGCCACCGCCTCGACCAGCTCGCGCAGCACGCCCCGGCCGCGCTGGGCCGGTGTGATGTAGACCGCGAAGACGACCGTCGCGCGCGGATCCTCCGGCAGCACCGTGCCGCCCGCGTGACCGATCAGCCGGCCCCCGGGATCGGCCACGAACTGGGCCAGCTGGCCGCCGGTGGACGCCTGCGCGATCCGGCGCCGGTAGTCGGCGTGCGGCCGGGCCGCGGCCTGGGCCAGGGTCTCCAGGAAGGCGAGCGGGCTGTCGGCCAGCATCTCCAGCCGCAGCGCGCGCATCCGGCCGGCGTCCGCGGGAGTGACCCGGTGCACGGTCATGGTGGGCGCGACAGTGCTGGTCATGCTGCTCTGCCTACCTCGTCGCCCAGGTGGGGGCAAGTCGGACGCCGATAAACGACCGCCGCGGGCACCCGTGCGGGCGGTCCGTTCTGCTTGCACTCGCCCCAGCAGAGTGCTAAACAAGTGATTGGCACTCGCGCCATGTGAGTGCCAGCAGGTCGGGACGGTGGGGTCACGGCTGCGGCACCGCCATCGGTGCCGGGGCACGGGACCGGTCGTCGCGGGCTATCCGGCTCGGCCTGAGGACGTCACATCGCCAGGTGGTGACGTCCGCATGGTTCTCAACGTGCGGAAAGCGGGCCGGACCGGCCCGGCGCCGCGAATGTCCAGGAGGACAAAGCCGTATGGCCAAGATCATCGCATTTGACGAGGAAGCTCGTCGCGGCCTCGAGAGTGGTATGAACCAGCTCGCCGACGCCGTCAAGGTGACGCTCGGCCCCAAGGGCCGCAACGTCGTGCTCGAGAAGAAGTGGGGCGCTCCCACCATCACCAACGATGGTGTGTCGATCGCCAAGGAGATCGAGCTCGAGGGCACCTTCGAGAAGATCGGCGCCGAGCTGGTCAAGGAGGTCGCCAAGAAGACCGACGACGTGGCCGGCGACGGCACGACGACGGCGACCGTCCTGGCCCAGGCCCTGGTTCGCGAGGGCCTGCGCAACGTCGCGGCCGGCGCCAACCCGATGGCCCTCAAGCGGGGCATCGAGGCGGCCGTCGCGGCTGTCTCCGACGAGCTGAGCAAGCTCGCCAAGGACGTGGAGACCAAGGAGCAGATCGCCTCCACCGCCTCCATCTCCGCCGGTGACTCCACGGTCGGCGAGATCATCGCCGAGGCCATGGACAAGGTCGGCAAGGAAGGCGTCATCACCGTCGAGGAGAGCAACACCTTCGGGCTCGAGCTGGAGCTCACCGAGGGCATGCGCTTCGACAAGGGCTACATCTCGGCGTACTTCATGACCGACGCCGAGCGTATGGAGGCCGTCTTCGACGACCCGTACATCCTCATCGCGAACAGCAAGATCTCCGCGGTCAAGGACCTGCTCCCCGTCCTCGAGAAGGTCATGCAGGGCGGCAAGCCGCTCATCATCATCGCCGAGGACGTCGAGGGCGAGGCCCTGGCCACCCTGGTCGTCAACAAGGTCCGTGGCACCTTCAAGTCCGTCGCCGTCAAGGCCCCGGGCTTCGGTGACCGCCGCAAGGCCATGCTGGACGACATCGCCATCCTCACCGGTGGCACGGTCATCAGCGAAGAGGTCGGCCTCAAGCTCGACGCCGCCGACCTGAGCCTGCTGGGCCAGGCCCGCAAGGTGGTCATCACCAAGGACGAGACGACCATCGTCGACGGTGCCGGCAACGCCGAGCAGATCCAGGGCCGGGTCAACCAGATCCGCGCCGAGATCGAGAAGTCGGACTCCGACTACGACCGCGAGAAGCTGCAGGAGCGCCTGGCCAAGCTGGCCGGCGGCGTCGCGGTCATCAAGGTCGGCGCGGCCACCGAGGTCGAGCTCAAGGAGCGCAAGCACCGCATCGAGGACGCCGTCCGCAACGCGAAGGCGGCCGTCGAAGAGGGCATCGTCCCCGGCGGTGGCGTGGCGCTCGTGCAGGCCGGCAAGACCGCGTTCGACAAGCTCGACCTGGTCGGCGACGAGGCCACGGGTGCGAACATCGTCAAGGTCGCGCTCGACGCCCCGCTCCGCCAGATCGCCGTCAACGCCGGCCTCGAGGGCGGCGTCGTGGTGGAGAAGGTCCGCAACCTCGAAGCGGGTCACGGCCTGAACGCCGCCAACGGCGAGTACGTCGACCTCCTGGCCGCGGGCATCATCGACCCGGCCAAGGTCACCCGCTCGGCGCTGCAGAACGCCGCGTCGATCGCTGCGCTGTTCCTCACGACTGAGGCTGTTGTGGCTGACAAGCCGGAGAAGAACCCGGCTCCGGCCGGTGCTCCGGGTGGCGGGGACATGGACTTCTAAGTCCCTTTGTTGCAAAGGCGGGTCGCTTTCGGGCGGCCCGCCTTTTGCTGGTTGCATGGTGGGGCTTGGGGGCGGGGGATGACCCACGCAGCCCGTCAAGCTTGATATCTGCGTGGG
>NZ_JBEZGQ010000395.1:0-7205 GCF_040650095.1 Actinoplanes sp. NPDC048791
CGGCGGGCAGGACGCGACGCTCAGATCTGGTCGTTCTTGAGGAGATCGCCCTCGTTGATCGCCGCCGGGTCGGGCAGCGCGTTCTCCCGCAGGTGGCGGTTGTGCCGCGGCTCCTGCTTGGTCTTCGCGTCGTTGAGCTTGCGGCGCAGGTCGTCGCGCACGTCGTTGAGCGCGGCGTGCAGATCTTCCTCGGAGGAGGTGGTGACGACCTTCTGCCGGCCCGCGATCCAGCACTCCAGGGTCACCTTCTGCCCCGGGGCCTCGCGGTCCTTGACCGACACCTCCAGCTCGGTGGTGTCGGCGTGGAAACCGGCGAGCCGGGCGTCGAGCGTGCCGAACTGCTCGGCGATCCAGTTCCGGTCACCCTGCGAGAAGCCGGCGCCCACGCGCAGGCACTCGTCGACGGTGGCGGGATTCGCGACAGCACTCATCGCCGCACCTCCTGCCGCCGGGCGGACACGGACCGGGTGGTGCACAGTCGTACGGTCACCATCTTCGCTGACCCTTCGGCTCGGGGATGTTCCTGATCTTCCTGTACCCCGCCGGAAGGGCCGCGGAAACGGACGAGGCGCTCGAATCACCTGGGCGCGTCAGCGCTGCGGCGGCGTGCGGCGGATCGAGTGCACCTTGGCCGAAACGGGTTCCTCGCCCGTCGCCACGCGCATGCCGTTGAGGTAGCCGTCGGTTTCCCGCTGCTCGCCGTACTCCTCGGTCAGCTCCGCGATGCGCTCCTCGAGCACGTGCAGCTCCCGCTCGCGGTCGGCGGCGAGCTGCGCCCGCAGCTCGGCGAGGACCTCGTCGAACTGCCGCCCGTCGGTCACCGGGCCGTCGCGTAGCTGCTCGATCCGGCGCAGGATCTGGTCACGGGAGAACGCCACCACGACCGCGAGCCAGGCCAGCACGAACAACCCGGTGATCACCGGGAAGACCGCGAGCGTCGTCAGCGGGGGCGGCGGGGGCATGCTGCCGGGCGGGGGTGGTGGCGGGTGCCCGGGTGGCATCCCGACGATCACGGTGAGAATGAGCGCGCCGGTGGCGGCCACCGCGGCGATCAGGGAGCCGAGCAGCAGTTTGCTCAGCTGGAGATGCAGTCCGCCCACGGTGGACCCATGATCGGCGCGGGCCCGCTCAGTCATGGTCCGAGATTACGGATATCCGGGCCCGGGCGCGACACCCGGCAAGCTGATCGTGACGGTCACGCCGACCGGCGCCGGCGCAGGACCTTCCGGTACGGGTCGAGCATCCGGTCGAGCACCGCCTCCAGCGCCTTGCGGTCGGCCTCCGGGATGGGTGAGTCCGGGGCGAGGATCCGGCCCAGCTCGTGCACGATCGGAGAGGTGAGCGGCGCCGGCGGCGACCCGCCCACCCGGTCCGGGTAGGCGGCCACCACGATCTCGTTGATGCCGCGGCCCAGCACGGGCGCGATCCGCTCGATGGACCTGATGGTGGGCCGCTGCTCACCGCTGAGCCAGCGCAGCACCACGGACGGATCGGTGCCGGCCGCCCGGGCGAAGTGCGTCGGCGTCGGGAACCGCGCAGCCTGGATCGCTTCCTTGAGGTAGCCGCCGAAGCCGGCCTCCGGAGTGGAAGGCGTCACGGGCCAAGGATAGGCCCAGTCCGATCGGATCCGGCCCACCTCGGCTGGGCAATTGGTTGAAGACACAGGCACTGCTACCGTCATTGGTTAGATAACCAACGGCTCGGGCGTGGAGCGGAAGGTCGTGGCGGGATGACGCAAACAATGATCCTGATGGGCGTGCTGGCGATCTGCGCCGTCTCGGGCGTCCTGCTGACCTACCGGCCGGGCTGGACCCGTGGCCCGGACGAGCCCACCGGCAGCTACACCCCGCCGCCACCGCCGGCCCCCAGCCTGCCCCCGACCGCGGCGGCACCTGCGCCGATCCCGGCTCCGGCCCCGGCCGTGGCACCGAGCAAGCCCTCCCAGCCGGTGCTCTCCACCCCGGCTGCTCCGACGGTGACCACGCCGTCCCCGGTCCGGCGCACCCGCAACAACGGCTTCGCCCGCTTCGCCCCGGCCCCGGCCGCCCGCACCCGCGCCGGCCGCGCCTGATCCCTGCGAGCGCTCCCTCCGGCCGCGCACGGAGGCACGCATCACACCTGGCTGCCCTCCGGAAGTGTCACGCCTTCGGGTGGCGGCTCGTCCTGATGACGAGACCGGTGGCGACGCGCGTGAGGTTCGGCAGATCACACCTCAGCGGGACCCCTTTCGGGCAGTAGCCGCCGGTCCACGGCGTTCTACTGGGTGAAAGGGTGGAATTGAAGATGTCAGGAACTGCGCAGAGGCACCGGGTCGTCATCGTCGGAGCGGGGTTCGGCGGGCTGTTCGCCGCCAAGGCACTGCGGCGCGCCGATGTGGACGTGACTCTGATCAACGGCACGACGTACCACTTGTTCCAACCGCTGCTCTACCAGGTCGCCACCGGGATTCTCTCCGAGGGCGAGGTGGCCCCGCCGATCCGCGAGATCCTCCGCAAGCAGAGCAACGTCGACGTCCGGCTCGGCTGGGTCCGGGACGTGGACGTCGAGGCGAAGACCGTCGACGTGGCCGGCCCGGGTGTCTCCTACACCGTCGGCTACGACACGCTGATCTTCGCGGCCGGTTCCTCCCAGTCGTACTTCGGCAACGACGGTTTCGCCGAGGACGCGCCCGGCATGAAGAGCGTGGACGACGCCCTGGAGCTGCGGGCCCGGATCTTCCACGCGTTCGAGATCGCCGACCTGCAGACCGATCCGGCCGACATCGAGCGCTGGATGACCTTCGTGATCGTCGGCGCCGGCCCGACCGGCACCGAGATGGCCGGTCAGATCGCCGAGCTGGCCCACCGCACCCTGCCGGGTCAGTACAAGCACATCGACCCGCACCGGGCCCGAGTCGTGCTGGTCGACGCGGTCGGCGCGGTGCTCAGCACCTTCGGCGACCGGCTGTCCACCCGCGCGCTGCGCGAGTTGCACCAGCTCGGCGTCGAGGTGGAGCTGAACACCAAGGTCGTCGGCGTCGACCCGACGGGCATCGAGGTCGAGACCGTACGCGGCCACGAGCGCATCCCCGCGATGACCAAGGTCTGGGCCGCCGGGGTCTCCGCCCCGCCGCTGGCCCGCCGGCTGGCCGAGGTCACCGGCGCCGGGACCGACCGCGCCGGACGCGTCCACGTCGAGCCGGACGGCACCGTACCGGGCCACCCGGAGATCTTCGTCGTGGGTGACCTGATGGCGCTGCCGGGTGACGACGGCAAGCAGCTGCCCGGGGTGGCCCAGGTGGCGATCCAGAGCGGACGGCACGCGGCCGGTCAGATCAAGCGCCGCCTCGCGGGCCGGCCGAGCGGGCAGCCGTTCCACTATTTCGACAAGGGCAGCCTCGCGGTGATCTCCCGCTTCTCGGCGGTGGCGAGCATCGGCGGCCTGCGCCTGTCGGGCTTCCCGGCCTGGCTGATCTGGCTGGTGGTGCACCTGTTCTACCTGGTCGGCTTCAAGAACCGGGTGTCCGCGGTGCTGCACTGGGCGGTCAGCTTCCTGGGCCGCGGCCGTTCGGAACGGGTGACCACGCTGCAACAGGTCCACGCCCGCAGCGCGATGCGCCAGTACGGCGACCCCTTCGCGCCCGCCCCGGACGACTACGCCGGCTCCCGCACACCGGTCACCGCCGGCGCGCCACGGACGAGCAAGTAGCCGATCATCCAGAACTCGCCGACGGAGGCGGGCAGCGCGAGCACGTCAGCGACGCCGCCCGCCGCCGGCACGAGGTAGGCGACGAACGGGCTGAGCACGTAACCGAGGCCGCCGCCGAGGAGGATCCAGCCCAGCGCCCGCGGCATCGACCCGGAACGCAGCACGCACCAGCCCATCGGGATGAGCCACAGCCCGAAGAACAACCCACCCACGGTCCACAGGTGACCACTGACGAGATACATGAGCTGCACGCCCGCCGCGGCGTCGCCGACTGGGTCCCGGGCGACGTCGGCCGCGGTCGCGAGCAGGGCCGCGCTGGTCAGGATCGCGACCGCGTTGACGAGACCGAAGGCGGCGATGCTGCCGGCCGCGATCGAGTCGACCTTGCGGAAGAGCCGGTAGAACCACACGGCGGTGAGCGCCTGGGTGAGCACGACCAGCAGTTCGAGGGCGATCCCGGCCCGCACGAGCCCGTCGTGCTCGATCAGGTGGGCCAGCGTCGCGGCGGCATCACCGGCGGCGAAGAGCCGCGGGCGGATGAGCAGGAAACCGAGCCCGCCGGCCACGGCCAGACCGAGATAGAAAACCCCCGTCGTACGGGCCACGCTGCGATTCTTACGCTGTAAGGCAACCATACGATGTAAGGTACGGACCCATGTCAAGGAAGCCGTTGAGCCGCGAACGAGCGCTGGCGGCAGCGGTGACACTGGCCGACGCCGAGGGCCTCAAGGCTTTGACGATGCGCCGCCTCGCCGCGGACCTGGGCGTGGAGGCGATGTCGCTCTACTACCACCTGCCGGGCAAGGAAGGCCTGCTCGACGGCCTCGCCGAGACCGTCATCGGCGAGATCGAGGCGGCGGTCGCGCGTACGGCGGACACCGGCGATTGGCGTACGAGCCTGAGACAGCGGTTCCTGTCCGCCCGCGAGGTCATGCTCCGCCACCCGTGGGCGCCCGGCCTGCTCAGCTCCCGCCGGACCATCCCCTTCGGCGTGTACGCGTACTACGACGCGATCGTGGGCACCCTGATCGCCGGCGGCTTCTCGCACCGGGTGGCCCATCGGGCGCTGCACGCGTTCGGCAGTCTGGCGCTCGGCTTCGCCCAGGAGATCTTCAGTCCGGCCGCGGCCGGCGGCACCATGGACGTCGAAGCGACCGAGGCGGACCTGCCCGCGATGGCCGAGGCCCTCCCCCACCTGTCGGCGATGATGGCGGCCGAGGCGCACGACGCCGCGGACCCGATGCTGGGCTGGTGCGACAGTCAGGTGGAGTTCGAGTTCACGATCGATCTGCTGCTCGACGGCATCGAGCGCACCGGCGGTCAGGGGTAGCGGCGTGCGGGTGGCGATGGTCAGTGCCATGGCTGGGGCCGGTCGGGTGAACGAGGACTTCGCCGGTGCCGTACCGATGGCGGCGGTGGTCGTCGACGGCGCCGGGATTCCCGGGGCCGGCTCGGTCTGCCGGCACGGCGTCGCCTGGTATGCCGCCCGGCTGGGCGGCAGCCTCCTCAGCCTGCTCGCGCTGATGCCGGAGAGCGATCTTCCGGCGCTGCTCGCGAAGGCCATCGTGCGGGTGACCGGCGATCACCGCGACACCTGCGACGTCGCCAGCCGGATCAGTCCGTCGGCGACCGTGGCCGTCCTGCGGGTGTCCGCCGGCCGCGCCGAATACCTCGTGCTCGGTGACTCGACTGTGGTGCTCGACCGGGCGGCCGGTGCGCCGCTGGTGGTCAACGATCCCCGCGAGGTGGCCGTCAGCCGGTCGTATCTGCCTACGCTGGCGGCGGCCGGCCAGGGCACCGAGGAGTACCAGCGGGTCCTGGACGAGCTGCGCGGCCACCGCAACGAGCCGGGCGGCTTCTGGGTGGCCAAGGACGATCCGCGGGCGGCGTACGAGGCGCTCACCGGCAGCTGCCCGGCCGCCGAGCTGGACAGTGCCGCTCTGCTCAGCAATGGCGCCGGCCGGATCGTCGACGAGTTCGGGCTGGCCGGCTGGCCTGAGGTCCTGGCCGCCCTGGCGGCGAATGGACCCGCCGCCGTCATCGATCAGGTCCGGGCAGCGGAAGCCGACGGTGGGGTGTCACCCGACGACGCGACGATCGTGCACTGCACAGAGCTGAGCGGACCGGTCAGGTCGCCGGTATCAGCTCGGTGAGCAGCTTCTCGATCCTCGTCCTGATCTCGTCGCGGATCGGGCGCACCGACTCGACCCCCTGGCCGGCCGGGTCCTCGAGCTTCCAGTCCTCGTAGCGTTTACCCGGGAAGATCGGGCAGGCGTCGCCGCAGCCCATGGTGATGATGACGTCGCTGCTCTCGGCGGTCTCCCACTCGAGCTTCTTCGGCGTCTGGCCGGTGATGTCGATGCCGACCTCGGCCATCGCCTCGACGGCGGCCGGGTTGATCGTCCGGCCGGGCGCGGAGCCGGCCGAACGGACCTCGATCCGGTCCCCGGCCAGGTGGCGCAGCCAGCCGGCGGCCATCTGGGAACGGCCGGCGTTGTGCACGCACACGAACAGGACGCTGGGCTTACTCATCGGACGGACTCCTCGGAAGTGTCGGGGACGACCACTTCGCCGGCCGCCGCGCCGACGCCGGGATACAGGGCGAGCAGCAGACCGGTCCCGACCACGGCACCGATGAGCTGCGCGACGACGAAGCCCGGCACCGACGCGGGCGCGATCCCGGCGAAGGTGTCGGTGCACGCCCGGCCGATCGTCACCGCCGGGTTGGCGAAGCTGGTGCTGCTGGTGAACCAGTACGCGGCACCGATGTACGCGCCGACCGCCGCCGGAGCCACCGCCGCCCGCCCGGACCGGGCCAGCGCGAAGACCAGCAGGATCAGCCCGGCCGTGGCCACGACCTCACCGAGCCACAGGTGCCCGCCGGCACGCTCCTTGCTGGACAGGTCGACCGCCGCCAGGCCGAACATCAGGTTGGCCAGCACGGAGCCGGCGATCGCTCCCGCGGTCTGGGCGAGGACATATCCGCCCAGCTGGGCGGCGGTCAGGCCGGTTCCGGTACGGCGCCCGAGGAACCAGTCGGCGGCCGAGACAACCGGGTTGAAGTGTGCCCCGGACACCGGCCCGAACGTCAGGATCAGCGCGGCCAGGGCGAACGCGGTGGCGATCGAGTTCTCCAGCAGTTGCAGGCCGACGTCGTCCGGCGACAGCGTGGTCGCCATGACGCCCGAGCCGACGACGGCCGTCACGAGCAGCGCGGTGCCGGCGAACTCGGCCAGCAGCCGTCGCCAGGTCGCGGCGCCGGTCATGCCGCGAGCCGTTCGATGCGGCCGGCCAGGTCGGTGTAGGCGTCCTCGAAGGCCGCGTCGGTGTCGGCGCGTACCGGATCGGGGACGGACCAGTGCAGCTGTGGCCGTACCGTCGCAGTCAGGTCCTCATGGGCGCGGTCGCAGACCGCAATGATCAGATCGTCGTCGGTCACGACGTCGCTGACGTGCGCGGTCGCGGCCGGATCGAGCCGCAGACCGTGCCGGCGGGCGACCCGCACCGCGCAGGGGTGC
>NZ_JBEZGQ010000396.1:0-7205 GCF_040650095.1 Actinoplanes sp. NPDC048791
GGTGCCCACGACCCGCGGTGGCGGCCACGAGTTCTCGGCCGGCGGGATGCGGCTGGACTACCTGATGGCCGCACCGCCGATCGCCGCCCGGGCCACGAACGCGCGGGTGCTGCGCGGCGCCGAGACCGAGTACGCCTCCGACCACTACCCGCTCGCCGTCGACCTGGAGCTATAGGTCCGCCACCACGCGGTCGCGGCCCTCGCGCTTGGCCACGTACAGGTTGCGGTCGGCCAGCGACAGCAGCGTCGACGGGGTCGCCCGGCCCTCCGGCGCGGTCGTGACGCCGATGCTCGTGGTCACCGGCATCGTCCCGGTGACCGGCTCCCAGGCGTGCGCCCGGATCCGCAGCCGCAGCCGCTCGCAGCAGTCGGCCGCCTGCTCGGCGTCCAGGCCCGGCAGCACCAGCAGGAACTCCTCGCCACCGATCCGCGCGGCGATCATCGGTCCGGTGACCGTGTCGGTCAGCAGCCGGGACACCTCCTGCAGCACGGTGTCGCCGGTGCTGTGCGACAGCGTGTCGTTGATCCGCTTGAAGTGGTCCAGGTCGAGGATCGCCAGCGACAACGGCGTGCGCCGCGCGACGGCCTCGCTGAGCAGGGCGGGCAGCCGCTCGTTGACGTACCGGCGGTTCCACAGGCCGGTCAGCGCGTCCCGGTGGGCCATCTCCCGGAAGTGCTCGCTGGCCCGGCGCGCCTCGGTGGCCTCGAAGACCGCCTGCAGAGCCCGCGCCTGCGCGTCCCGCTGCCTCGAGTTCAGGGCGTTGGCCGCGGCGTAGAAGGCGCGGTGCTCGTCGTAGGCCTCCTGATACCGGCCGGTGGCGGCGAATAGGGCCGCCTGCTCCTCGCGGATCTGGGCCCGTACCCGGTCCAGGCCGCGCTCCTCGGCCAGCGCCACCGCCGCGTCCAGGGCCTCCTGGGCCGCCCCGTAGCGGCGGCTGAGCCGGCGCGCCTCGGCCAGGGTGAGCATGCAGACCGCCGGGGCGTCGCCCTCATGGCTGAGCAGCGCGGAGGTCGCGCCGTCGAGGATGACGTGCAGAGCCTCCTCGGCCGCGTCGTAGTTGCCGCTCATCATCTCGATCCGGGCGATCGTGTCGATCTCCAGCGCCCCGAAGTCCCGGCCGCCGCGTTCCCGGACCTCGTGCATGTGCCGGATGAGCTCCCGGGCCCCGGACTCGTCGCCGTTCTCGAAGGCCGTGTAGGCCATGTTGTTGAGGATGTTCATCGTCAGGTCGAGGTCGCCGATCTCCGTGGCGATGGCGAGCGCCTCGCGGAACCGGCGGTCACCCTCCTCGGTCGAGCCGCTCTCGTCCAGCGCCACGGCCAGCCGCATCAGGTGCAGCGCCCGGACGTTCTGCGGCTCGTCGTCGGTGAGGTTGGCGACGCACTGCACCGCGTGGCTGAGCCCCTCGGACAGGTCACCGATCTGCCGGTAGAACAGCGACAGCACCCGGTGCGCGCGGGCCAGCAGGAACGGGTGGTCGTGCTGCTGGGCCCAGGCCAGCACCTGGTGCGCGCGCCGGCCACCCTGCTCGGACCGGCCCTCCCGGACCAGCGACATGGCGCGCAGCAGCCGCGCCCGCATGGCGAGATCCCCGGCGCCGAGTTCGTCGGCCCGGCGCTCGATCAGCGCGGCCGGCGTCGCCAGCGAACGGAACTGGGACGGCGGACGGTCCTCGAGCTCCGCCAGGGTGGCCTCGAGCGTCGTCAGCTCGTCCACGGCCACGGCGCCGGCTGTCTCTGCCGCCTCCGTCGTCACCCGCGTTCCCGCTTTCCCCGTTGAGTCCCCGGTGGGTCCTCGGCAACCGTTGCGATCGGACGCGCGCGGTGATTGCTGAGGTGTTGCCGGGTTGCAAGTCGGTTACTACCGCTTCGTACACACCGCCTCGGACGCCGCGACCTGGTCGACGGTATAGACGACGGCCACGGAGAAGCAGTAGTTGTTCTGCCGGTTGAGCCCGTACACGACGTAGTCGGTGGTGCCGGCGGGCAGCTGCTGGAACGCCCGCTGCTCCTGCCCGGTCCGGCCGCCGGAGATCAGCACCGGCCCCTCGGAACCCTTCGGATACCGCCAGGTCAGCGCGACGCTGTCCCGGTTGTCCTGCAACGTCACCCGGGTGGGGGCGACGGCGGCGTTGCTCGGCCGGGCCGAGGCGGAAGCGGCCGGTGGGGCCGCGGAGACCGGTGCCGAGGCGGTCGGGCCGGCTGCCGGCCGGGCGTCCTCGCGGGGCCAGGTCGCGACGACGATCGCGGCCGCGGCCGCGATGCCGGCCACGAGCACGGCGGCGAGGACGAGGGGCTGCCGGTTCCGCTTCTCCACCGGTACGGGCAGACGACGGTCCGCCCCGGGCGCGGCGGGCTCGTCCACCGGGAGCCGCGGGCCGGGCGGATAGGTGTCGGGCGGGTACGCGGCCGGTGGGAACGAGTCGGGTGGCCAGGGGCCGGGTGGCTCTGCGGTCCAGCCCTGTTGTGGCTGCTCAACCGGTTGCTCGTGCGGCTCCGCGACCGGCCTTTCGACGGGCCTTTCGACGGGCCTCTCGACCGGTCTTTCGGCTGGTCGGTAGGTCGGCGGGGCCGGTGCGGCCATGGCCATGTGCGGCTGGGGTGCCGTCTCGGACCAGGACTGCTGCGCCTGAACCGGGATTTGCGGGGGCGGCATCGCCCAGGCACCCGGTGCGGCCTCGGCGGGCGCTTCTTCCTGCAGCGGGGCGGAGTCGGGGCGCCGGGGGGTGAAACCGTGCGCCTGCGGCGGCGGGGTCACCTCCAGCTGTGGCGGATCCACCTCGGCCGCCGGGTTCTCTGCGGTCTCGGCCCAGGGAGTGCGTCCCACCCAAGGGGCCGGGTCGCCCGTCTCCGCCGGGGGTGCTGGGTCAACCGGCGGCACCGCCGAGGCCGGGTGGGCCGTCTCAGCGGGGTGGGCGCGCTCGGGCAGCACGACGGTCTCGTCGGGGTGGACGCTGTCGAGGACCGGAGCGGTCTCGGCCGGAGGAGCGCTGTCAGCCCGATAGGCGCTCTCGGTCCGCGGGGCGCTCTCGCCAAGTGGGGCGCTATCGGTTTGGTAGGCGCTTTCGGCCTGCGGGGCATCTTCTCCCGGCTGGAAGGTCGCGGGCGGCCAGCCGGTGTCGGCCGGCGTGGTCTCGGCGGGCGGGGCGCTATCGGCCTGATAAGCCCTGTTGGCCCATGGGGCACCCTCGCCCGCCAGGACGGTCGCGGGCGGCGAGGCAGTGTCGGCCGCCGTGCTGGCCTCGGGCGGCGAGGCAGTGTCGGCCGCCGTGCTGGCCTCGGGCGGTGAGGCAATGTCGATCGGCGGGGCGGCCTGAGACGGCGGGGCGGTGTCGATCGGCGGGGCGGCCTGAGGCGGTCGGGAGAGCTCTGGTGGTGGGGCTGGGGAGATCAGGGGGAGGGGGACCGGTGGCTCGGGGCGGGCGTGGCGGCCGGTCGGGTCGCCTGGTGCCGCCGGCTCCTGGCGTACCGGATGGATCTCCGGGGTTTTTGCCGGCACGCGGGTGACGCCCGCAGCCGGGCCGTCCGGCGCCGGACCTGTCGAGCGCTGCACCTGGCCGCATGTGTGCCGGCCCGAGGGCTGCGCCCCGGCCAGGCGGGCGACCTGCCGGCCCAGCGGGTGGTCCGGCGGCAGGTAGCGGGCGCACAGCTCCTGGGCCCGGCTGAAGTGCTGTTGCGCGTCGCGTTCGTGGCCGCACTCGCGTTCCATCGCCGCCAGCCGGGCCAGCATCTTGATGCCGGCCGGGGCGTCCTCGCCGTGGGCCTGGTTGTGCCGGGCCCAGGCATCGGCGAGCCTGTTCCGCGCGGCCATGCACTGTCCGGAGGCGTGCTCGGCGGTGGCCAGGTCGGCCTCGGCGGCCAGCACCCGCGCCGACAGGCGGCCGTCCACAGCGGTCAGTTCGGCGACCAGGTCGTGGTAGAGCTGGGCCGCCCGGCCGTGGTTGCCCACCCGGTGCAGCACCGCCGCGTGGGTCGCCGCCGCCGCGATCGTGCGTTCGTCGTGCGGGCCGTGCAGGCGTTCCTCGGCGGCGTGGGCGAAGCCGGCCCAGGTGCGGGCGGCGTGCGGGTCGCCGAGGGCGATCAGGATCCGGGCCTGCAGGGCCGCGGCCAGCGCCAGGTCGGGGGAGGCGCGCTGCGGGTCGGCGTCGGCCGGGTCCAGCGCGTCGGCGAGCACGTCCCTGGCCCCGGCGAGGTCGCCCGCGGAGGTGAGGATCTGGGCCTGGGCGGTGAGGTCGGCGAGCGGAGGTGCCACGTGCCTCATAGTGTCTGCTCGGACACCCTCGGTACAAGACCCGGCTTGCGGTGACCCGGCCCGCCGCGCTTGGACGCGACGCCGTATAACGAGGTCATGACCGCCGACAGCGTCGCCGACGTCAAGCGTGAGATCCTCGTCCGCCACCTCGAGGCGTGGGCGCCCGCCGCGTTGCACCGGGCCCGCCGTGCCACCTATGTGCACGGTTACGCCGATGCCGGGCCCGAGCTGGCGCAGGCCGCACTGCGGGTCTTCGTGGACCAGTCCGACCTGGTCCGGGGGCGCGAGCTGACGATGCTCGCGCTGGGCGAGGAGGTCGGCGAGGTGGGTGCGCGGCTCTCCGCGATCCAGCAGGAGGCCGGCGCGGGTGCGGGGCTGACCGTGCAGGCTGTGTCCGGTGGCACTGACGCGCGGCTGGCGGTGGCGTTGAAGGCGGTCGGGGCTGGTCGCGTACCGCTGCTTGCTTTTCTGGATGCGACCGCCGCGGGCGGGCCGCCGCTGCCGGCGACCGTCGCGGCGCTGACCGCGGGCAAGCCCGCGGAGGCGGTGATCGTGGTCCCGGCCCCGGGGTTCGTGGCCGACGACTACCGCGCCGAGCTGCGGGCGGCCGGCTTCCCGCTGGTGGCGGCGGTGGAGCTGGCGACCGGGGAGGAGCCCGGGCAGGTGCTGGTGTTCGCCACCCAGTCGGGCAAGAACCTCGAGGGTTTCAAGGACGCGCTCTGGGCGGTCGACGAGTATGCGGGGGTGCGTTACCGGGACCCCGGCGACCCGGAGCGTCACCTCATCGACATCTCGCTCAGCCCGCATCCCGGGCCGCTGCGCCGTGAGCTGCTGGCGCATCTCGCCGCGGTGGGCGAGGCGACGGTGACCGACCTGCGGACCTTCGCGCTGACCGAGACCGTCTACCGGGCCGCGGACGCGACCCGGGTGCTGCAGGCGCTGCTGACCGCCGGGTCGGTGACCCGGCGGCCGGAGCACGGCAGGCTCGGCGGCGACGTGGTGATCGCCGCGGCGTGAGCTGTCAGTGACGGGCTAGGACTTGTCCTGCTTCCACGACAGCGGGCCGGGCAGGTCCACACGGTGCGCCTTGGCCTTGGAGTTCCAGGACCAGCGGCCGATCTTGATGGACCAGGACGAGAATCCCCGCTGCGTGAAGTTCAGGATGAACGGCCCGAACTTCTTGCGACTGCGGTATTGAATGCCCATCGGGGGAGTCCTTCCGTGGAGAGCCAGGTGGCCGGAAGATTCCCGATGGTGGATTTCCGCAAACCCCTCAGCGTGGCTGCCAGGCGTCGGGCCTGGTGGTCAGCTTGCGGACGTGGGCCGGCATCCGGCCGCTGATCAGCTCGGCCAGGCTCACCTCGTCGACCACCTCGCGGACCGCGGAGCGTACGGCGACCCAGAGGTTGGGCAGGTTTTCCGCCGCCCCCGAATACTGGGTCTCCTCGGGGCGCAGGCCGCGGACCCCCGCGAGTGGACCGTCCACAGCCCGCAGGATCTGACCGATCGTCACGTCCCGGGGACTCTGTGACAGGGTGTAGCCACCTTCGGCACCGCGCTGAGCTCTGACCACCCCGGCGCGGCGCAGGTCGGCCAGCACTGCCTCGAGGAACTTCCGGGGCATGTTCTGGTCCTGGGCAATGGCCTGGGCGGACATCAGGGCCGGGTAGGCGTGGGCCAAGCTCAGCGCCGCCCGTACCGCGTAGTCGCCGCGCGCGGAGATCTGCACCCCTCCATCATGCCGCGTCGAAGCCCGTGACCCTCGCGCACCCCGGGAATAATGGGAATTCGGGCATCACACTCAGTCAGCGGCCAGTCGCTGGGCCGGGACCCGGGCCCCGATGTCGGCCACGTCGTCGGCCACCTGGGTGGGCATCGCCGCTGCCGCGCCGGCCCGGAAGGCGCCCGGGCTCAGGCCCGCCTCGCGGTGGAAGAACCGCCCGAAGTTGGTCGGCTCGCCGAAGCCGAGCCGGCGGCCGATCTCCGCCACCGACAGCTCGGTGCAGGCCAGCAGCCGGCGCGCTTCCAGCGCGACCCGGTCGTCGACGACCTGCTTCGCGGTGCGGCCGGTGACCGCCAGGCAGGCCCGGGTCAGCGTACGGACCGAGCAGCCGAGCGAAGCGGCGTAGTCCTCGACCCTCCGGCTGTGCGGATGGCCGTCCTCCAGCTCCCGGCGGAACCGCGCGAACGTGCGGCTCTCGGCGCTCGTGGTCCCCGCGCGCCGGTCGTCGCCGCTGGTCAGCAGGGCGATACGCAGCAGCAGGACGGCAAGCTGATGGCGCAGCAGCGCGGCCGCGACCGGCCCGGAGGTGTGCCGGGCGCAGTCGACTCCGAGCTGCGCGACCTCGGTGATCACCGCGTCCTCGTCCTCGCCGGCCAGCTGCCAGCGGTTCGGCCCGGGCAGATCATCCACCGGTACGCCGGTGACGTCGGCGGCCGAGAGCAGGTCGCGGTCCCAGGAGACCAGGGAGGCGTCCAGTCCCGGCTCGATACCGAAGCGCAGCGCCTGACCGGGCCGGATCCAGAGCAGGGTGCCGGGCCGGCAGCGCTGCAGGACGAAGTCGATCTCCACCGTGCCGTGCCCGGCGGTGGTCAGCGCGAGCAGGTGGTACGGCAATCGGCGCGGTGCCGGGCGCGGCGTCGCCAGGTCGGTCTCGGGCAGCGTGCACGTGCCCACGCCCGCCCAGTTCGGGGCGGGTGCGGACCTGCTCGGACGCGCGGTGGAGGTGACCATCGAGCCGACCGTATCGGGCCGTGACCAGCGATGCACGTGTGAGTGCCGACCGCGCCTGATATCGGTGTCACGGGGCAGAAATCAAGGGTCAAATCGGACATTAAGTACGGTCGGTCGTGCTATTCGCTTTGTGCCCGGGATTCGGCGACAATCCGCCGACTGTCCGTTTCCCGGACCCGGGCGGCAAAAAGGCGACCCGCGCGGACCGGCAGTGTCCGC
>NZ_JBEZGQ010000397.1:0-7196 GCF_040650095.1 Actinoplanes sp. NPDC048791
GACCAGGTAGTCGTCGGCGCCCGCGTCGAGCCCGGCGACGCGGTCGGCCACCGCGTCGCGGGCGGTCAGCACGAGTTGACGCCGGGGGCGGCGCAGGGACGGGTCGGCCGCGGCACGCCGGACCAGAGCGAGCCCGTCGCCGTCCGGCAGGCCCAGGTCGAGGCACACCACGTCGTACGCCGTGGTGCCGAGCAGCTCCTCGGCGGCCGCGTAGGTCCCGGCCACGTCCACCGCGTACGCCTCGTTGCGCAGGCCCAGCGCGACGATCTCGGCCAGGTCCGGGTCGTCCTCGACCAGCAGGACGCGCATGGCACATTCCCCTTCCGCGGGCAGCGTGGTGATGTCACCGGGACCGGCTCGCAGTCGTCGTCCCGCCCGGCCCGGAGACGGTCACCTTGCCGCCGGTGAAGTCGAGGGTCACGTCCGGGCCGGTTCCGGTCGGGTCGTCCGGGCGGTACCTGTTCGTGCCGACCGGCACCAGGGGCAGGGCCGGCGGCTGGGTCGGCAGCTCCGCCCCCGCGATGGTGCTGTGCTCGTCGACCGCGTACCAGCCCAGCTGCGGACCGTCGCGGGTGGTCAGCGTGACGTACGTGCGCATCTCGCCTTCGGCGACGACAGTGCCACCGGCGGCCACCGCGGAGATCGGCCCGTGCTCGGCTTCTATGCCTTTGCGCTCCTCGCGTCCCTCGTCGGTCCGGCCGGCGAGCATGGCGAGCACGCGCTTCTCGTGCTCGCGCAGGTCGTCGGCGGAGAAGCGGCCGCGCGGCGGGAACAGCGCACCCACCGCGCCGGCGCCGGAGGCCGAGATCCTCGGCCGGTTGCCGGCCACGGTCACCTCGAACGATCCTCCCGTCTCCAGCCGGTACCTCCCGGCGATCGCGGCCGGGTCCGCACCTTCGGCCGGCGCGGTCGGCGTCGGCAGGGGATGGCCGCCCACCAGCGACGGTACCGTCGCGGCCAGCATCTTTTCGGCCGTGAGCACCGATCGGTTGGACGACATGACGATCACCTGGTCCCGTTCGGGGATCCAGAGGACCGCCACGTTGTGGCCGACGTCGCCGCCACCGCCGGCGATGGCCACGATCGGCTTGCCGTACACCGTGGCGTCGAACGCCATCCAGCCGCCCAGCGTGTACGACCGGCCGTCGCCCACCGGGTACCCCGGATCTCCGGCGAGCTTCGCCGACCCAGGCGTGACCAGCCCGCCGCGGAACAGCGCGCGGGCCCAGGTGGCCAGTTCTTTGGTGGTCATCGCCAGCGAGCCGTTGCCCTCCGTCGTCCAGTACGGACCGGCGAAGTCGCGGGACCGGGTCGGTTCGCCGTCATCGAGGTACCCGGCCGCGAAGGGCCCGGCGGGTGCCGGTCTGCCCTGCCAGAAGCCGCCGGTGACTGCGCCGCCGGGCAGCGTGAGGACCTGCGTAAGGGTGTAGTCGCGGTACGACAGGCCCGACACGGTGTCGATGATGATCGCCAAAAGCGTGTACCCGGTGTTGGAGTACGCGTCGCTCGTGCCGGGTGGAAACGCGAGCTTCAGCTTGTTGATCGCGGCGATCGCGCCGGCCCGGTCCAGCGGTTTGTCGTCGGCGCCGATCGAGCCGCTGATCCCGCTGGTGTGCAGGAGCAGCTGGCGTACCGTCGCTTTGGCCACCGGCCCGACGATCGCCGGCACCAGCTCGCCGGCCCGGTCGTCGAGGGACAGCTTCCCGGCCTCGGCGAGCTTGAGGATCGCGGTGGCGGTGAACGCCTTGCTGACCGATCCGATGCTGTACACCGTGTCGGCGGTGTTCCGGGCGCCGGTGGCGTCGTCGGCCGTACCGTAACCGGCGAGGCACTCGAACCGGCCACCGGTCGACACGGCGACGGCACCGCTGAAGCCCGCCCGCGCCCACGCGCCGAACGCCGCCTCCAGTTTGCTGTCGCACTGCGGGGCCGGAGCCGGTTCTTCAGCGGTGCAACCCGCCGTCACGGCCAGCATCAGCACCAAGGAAAGCCATCGCCTGTTCATGCCGCGACGGTAGGAGCGGGGCTGAGAACGTGATGTAAACGGCCACGCCCGCCCGCTTGACACCTGTTGCGAAGGTCAAGGCATGCCGGACGAGCTGGCGCCACAACACGGGCACGCCACGTTGCTGGGACACGAGCTGAAGCTGGGACCGGTCTTCGGCCTCTTCGTGCGCGAGACCCAGGGTCCGGCCCAGACGGCCCTCGGGATGCTGCTGATCGGGCTCGTCCTCTCGCTGTGCCTCGTACCGATCGGAGTGTCGGAGACCGGGGTCGCTCCGCTCTGGGTTGCGTGGGTGATGGTCGCCGGGGTGGTGATCCTGATCGTGCCGGTCGGGCGCTTGTTCTTCCAGCCGGGCCGGCTCTGGTGGCTCTACCTGTACGAGGGCGGGCTCGCTTCGCTCGATCACCGCGGGCAGGTGCGGGAAAGCCTGCGCTGGGACGAGGTCGGGCAGGTCGACTGGGAGTGGTCGCCGCACGAGGACGGCGGCGGCGCGAGCCTGGTCGGCTACCGGCTGCGGACCCTCGACGGGCGGGTGGTGCGACTGCCGGTCGCGTTCAAGAACCCGTACGGCTACCCCACGCTGGCCGACGCGTTGGACGCTTCCGCCGTGCAGCCTCTCGCCCGTCGCGCCCTCTCCGCGGGGCAGCCGCTGGTCTTCGGCAAGGTGACCATCGACCGGGGCGGCCTCACGTACGCGAAGAAGGCACCCCTGCGCTGGGACGAGGTCGTCGGGTGGAAGCTCGACGACGGCCAGCTCGTCCTCGAGCGGGCGACGGGCCGGCCCAAGCGGCTCGTCATCCCGATGACGCAGGTCGAGGACGGCTGGATCCTGACGCGCCTGCTGGCCGCCCGGCTGCCGCCGACGGAAAGCTAGCGGCGCCTGGTCTGGAACGCGACCACTGCCACGGTGATGAAGGTGACGGCGGCGAGCGTGGCCAGCGCGGGCCATCCGGCGCCCAGCCAGGCCAGCGGGGCCACGAGTACGGCTGCCGTCGGCAGCGCCGGATCGACCTTGCCGGTGGTACGCCACCGGAAGGCCGCCTGGGCGAGCAGGTGCAGAACCAGACCACCCACGAGCGCGGCCAGCGCAACGCCCTTGAGGGGATCGCTCAGGGAGTGCGCCTCCTCGTCTCCCACGTATTCGAGAGCCTTCTTCAGGCCCAGCGCGAGCAGCACGATCCCGGCCACGAGGGGCAGATGCAGGAAGCTGTAGGCGTCCCGGGCCAGGCCGGCGCGCCGATCCTCGGCCGCCGTGGCCAGAGCGTGCTCGCCGGCGGCCGAGCTGACGTCGAAGTACGCCCACCAGAGCGCACCGGCCAGGGCCAGGCCCAGGGTGGAGGCGACCACGATCGGCCAGGAGATCGGCAGACGGGCGACACCGACCCCGATGGCCACGATCGACTCGCCCAGCGCGATGATGACGATGAGCCCGTGCCGTTCGGCGAAGTGACCGGCGGAACGAACCCGCCATCCGCGCGCTCCGCCGAAGTACGTCCCTGCATAGTCGACGGTCAGCGCGGCCACCCACAGCCAGATGCGCGCTGTGCCGCCGGTTGCGGCGGCAGCCAGCAGCAGCGCCGTGCCGCCCAGCATCGCGGGCGTGAACCGCAACAGCTGACGGCGGAGCCCGGCGTCGCCCCGCGACAGCACGTAGAACAACAGCAGGTGCAGGGCCCGGAAGACGAAATAGCACACCGCCACGACGACCGGGCCGGAGAGCCCGCCCGGGGCGTCGTCGAACGCCTCGGGGATGGTCAGGGCCAGGACGAACATCGCCGCCATCGCCGCGAACAGGCCGATCCGCGCGATTCCCCGGTCGGCGCGGACCAGATTGGCCAGCCACGCGTACCCGGTCCAGCTCCACCACAGCAGGGCGACGACGAGCAGGCCGCGGAGCAGGCCGACCCCGCTCAGCTGCACTGCCATGGTGGCGGTGACCTGGGTCAGCGCGAAGACGAAGACCAGGTCGAAGAAGAGCTCGAGCGGAGTGACGGATCCGGTCTCCGGCATCTGCTCGGCGTCGAGCCGGATGCCCCGGCCGGGACGTGCCGGCTCGCCGGCGGAGTCCTGATCGTGGCTCACTGCGCCCCTCCTCGGGATCGGCTCGACGTGCGCTGCCGCGGACATGTAATCATGTAATCGCGACTCAGGATGCCCCGTGCCAGGGGAACGTGGCCGGGCGGGACGACGTCGAAGGCCCGTGTCGATACGCCGGATCATCATCGTGGGCCTTGTCGGGGCGGTCCTCGCCGCGGCGGTGACCATCGCCGTCATCACGGCCGGGAGGCCGGAGCCGGCGTGCGCGTGCACCGCCGAGCCCGACCTCCGGGGTCCGGCCGAGGAGGCCGCCGCACGGTTCGAGGCCCTGGTCCGGCGGTCCGATGTGTCCGGCGCCTGGGCGATGCTGACGGACGGCGCGCGGTCCCGGTACGGCGATGTCACAGGCTTTCAGCCGGTATTCGACCGTCTCGGGCAGACGCTCCACGAGGCGGACACAAATGCCGGCTGGCTCACGGTGGACCGCCGGGTGCGCTACGACGTGCCGAGCGAGGTTGTGGTCGTGCGCCGTTCGACCGGCCGGCCGCGACCGCTCTGGGCGTTGCTGGTTCTTGTGCCGCTCGGGCACGTCGGCGACGAGCGGATCGACCCGGAGGTGACGTGGACAGATTGACGTGGAGCACACCGTTCGGGTGGGGAGCACCGCGCGTCTGTGGGCCCGAGGTTGATCAGGGAAGTCGCGAGGTAGCGGGCACGATGGTGGCGAGGAGCGACATCACGCTCTCGGTGATCGTGGCCAGGTCCGTCTCCGCGCCCGCCAGCCACCGCCGGTAGGCCGGACGGAAGACCTGGACCCCCACGTTCGCCGCGAGCTCGGCGGTTTCGGGGTCGATGCCGCGCCGGCTGAGAACCTCGCTGAGCCCGGCGGCCATCTGCTGCTGTTTGACCAGGTCCCGCTCCAGCAGGTGAGCGTTCGAGGCGATCAGCGCGTCCCGCCGCTGCTGGACGTCTCGTGAGCCAATTCTCTCCCAGTCGAAACCGGCCAACGTCCGGATCACCGCCCGGAGCGGCTCCGAGACGTCGTCCGCCTGGAGAAGCTCCTGGACCAGTGCCTCGTGGAGCCCGTCCGCCTCGGCGAAGAGGACCTCTTCCTTGTCCGGGAAGTACCGGAAGAAGGTCCGGGTGGTGACGCGGGCCCGGGCCGCGATCTGGACGGCGCTGGTGTCCTCGAACCCTTGCTCGTCGAACAGTTCCATGGCGGCCTGCTTCAGCCGCTCCTCACTACCGTGTTCCCACCGGGGCATGGCGCCAAGATACCTGCCCGATGACTCGTCGTGACAACGGCGCTCGGGCGGGCGGTCCGGCCACGCGCCACCCGGTCAGCCCGGTGCTGGGCGAAGCAGGTGCACCGTCTGGATCACTCGTACGCACAGACGGCCGCCGTCGTCGTGGATGGCGACATCAACGACGACGCGTCGCTTGCCGACGTTCACCGGCGTCGCGGTGGCGGTCGCGTTGCCGATCACCGGGGCGAGGAAATGGGTGGTGGAGTCGCTGGTCGCCGGCAGGTCACCCGCGGCGCCGTTGGCCCACGCGCACACCGCGGCGCAGGCGTCGGCGAGACTCATGAGCGCGCCACCATGGATGCCGCCGCCGACGGTGGACAGCGCGGGGGTGAACGTCAGCTGCCCCACGACGCCATCCGGGGCTATCCGCTCGAACTCGACGCCGAGGGTCCGGACGAACGGGGCGGCGGCGTACACCTCGTCGGCGGTGATTGTCATGGCTGCTCCTTCATCGGCGATCAGCTGAACGGTATCGGGCCGCCGGCTCCGCGGATCAGGTCGCGGCGGACGGCAGCGGGAACAGCGCCAGCGGCACGTGGTGCTGGCCGGCGTGGATGTCGCGGTCCCGCAGGCTGCCCTGGACCACCGGCCGGGGGAACGAGATCTTCACGACGTTCAGCTCGGGGATCCGGAAGATCTGGATGGTGTCCGCCGCGACGTCGTAGAGCCGGGCGACGACCGCCGCGTCCAGATAGGTGGGATCGGCCACCGTGGCGTAGCCGGTGGCGTCGCGCATGAACAGTTCCATGGTGACCCAGAACGGTCCGGCGTTCTTCGAACGGACCTCCAGGGCCAGGTCGGCGATCGTCCGGGGACGGGCGGGCTCAGACATCGCGGTCCTCCGGCGGGTTGATGCGGAACAGGCTGGTCGGGGAGTCCACGTCCACGACGTGGTTGAGGACGAACTCGTACGCCGCCCCGCGCTCGGTCTCGGCCGGTGAGGTGGCGAAGGCGAGGCTGGGCAGGTAGTCCATGTCCGGGGTGGGCAGGTGCAGCATCAGCGGGTTGGCGATCTTCGCGACGGCCGTGGCGGTCTGCTGGTCCGGGGCGTTGACCAGGAGCATCACGCCGACCTCGCGGGGCGGCCCGGTGTCCGGGTCGAGGGCCCCCAGGACGGCGTCGTAGCCGTAGAGGCGGATGTCGAAGGCGTACTCGTCGGGGCTCAGCTTGAGGGTCTGGCCGACCCATTCGGTGATCATCCGGCGCAGCAGCGCGGCCCAGGTGGTGATCTGGCCGAGGATGTGCGGGTCGCGGATGGCGGTGAACGACATCGTCTCGTACCCGGTGATCCGGGCACCCTCCAGCTTGATGGTGTGCTGCTCGGCGGGTTCGAAGCGGGAGCCCTCGACGCGGACGCGCCGGTCGTCCAGGGCCCGGTAGGTGGCCTCGGAGACGTTGATGGTGCCGGCCGGCTCCCGCATCGAGTACGGGTTGACCGTCTCGTAGAGCATGTGCGCCGACACCGAGGTGGGGGTGCAGGCCACCGCCGGGTCGAGCGGTTCGATGGTGAAGCCGGTGGCGTCGATGGTGGCCAGGACGCCGCCGGAGCGCGGGTTGGTGGTGCACTGCCCGCCGCATTCGACGATCTTGGCGGCGTGCCAGGTGGGGCCGGCCGGCATGCCCGCCATGAGCGGATAGGCGGCGGCGACCGCGGTGTCGGTGGCCCGCCCGGCCAGCACGACGTCGGCGCCGGCGGCCAGCGCCTCGACGATCGGCTCGTGACCCATCATCCCGACGATGTGCCGGCAGCTCTCCAGGGTCGCCGGGTCGAGCTCGCCGGCCGGCCCGCAACGCCGGCCTGGACGCCGCCGAGGGCGAGTTCGTGGCGTTCCAGGACTCCGACGACT
>NZ_JBEZGQ010000398.1:0-7192 GCF_040650095.1 Actinoplanes sp. NPDC048791
ACGACCACGGCGCGGGGCCGGCCCTCGTCGGCGAGCACGCTCAGGTTGGCCTCGGCGGCCAGCGCGGCCGACTCCCGGACCTGGGCGCCGGCGGACGCGGTGGCCCGCAGCATGCCGCCCGGGTCGTTCTCGAGCATCGCCTTCTCGTCGGAGAGCAGCGCCTCGTCGGCCACCCGGCGCCCGGTCAGGCCGGCCGCTCCCTCGAACGGGCCCGCCATCAGGAAGCCTTCCCGTCGGTGATCGCCTCGTCCAGGAGGAGAACCGGGATGTCGTCACGCACCGGGAAGACACGTCCGCACTCGGTGCAGGTCAGCGTCTGCGCGCCGGCGTCGTACTCCAGCGGCGCGTGGTGTGTGTCCGGGCAGGCCAGAATCTCCAGCAACTGCGGGTCGAGGGCCACCGAACGGCTCCTTAAAACGTGCGCGGGCTTTGCGGATCCAGGTGATCCTAACCGCGAACGATGGCGAGCACCTGGTCGCGCAGGGCCGCCATCCGGTCCGGCTTCGGCGCTTCCACGTTCAGCCGCAGCAGCGGCTCGGTGTTGGAGGCACGCAGGTTGAACCAGGCGCCGTCGCTGAGCCGCAGGGTCATGCCGTCGAGCTCGTCCAGCGTGGCGTCGGCGAACGCGGCGCGGACCTCGGCGATCTTGGCGGGCGCGTCGGCCACCGTGGAGTTGATCTCACCGGAGGCGGCGTAACGCTCGAACTCGGCCGCGAACTGCGACAGCGGCTGCGGCTGGCCCCCGAGCGCGGCGAGCACGTGCATCGCGGCGAGCATGCCGGTGTCGGCGAACCAGAAGTCACGGAAGTAGTAGTGGGCCGAGTGCTCGCCGCCGAAGACCGCGTTGGTGCGGGCCATCTCCGCCTTGATGAAGGAGTGGCCGACCCGGCTGCGGACCGGGACACCGCCGTTCTCGGTGATGATCTCGGGCACCGCGGCCGAGGTGATCACGTTGTGGATGACCGTGCTGCCCGGGAACTTGGCCAGCTCCCGCTTGGCCACCAGCGCGGTGATGGCCGACGGGGACACCGGGTCGCCGTTCTCGTCCACCACGAAGCAGCGGTCGGCGTCGCCGTCGAAGGCCAGGCCCAGGTCGGCGCCGTGCTCGCGGACGGCCGCCTGCAGGTCCACCAGGTTGGCCGGGTCCAGCGGGTTGGCCTCGTGGTTCGGGAACGAGCCGTCCAGCTCGAAGTAGAGCGGCACGATCTCCAGCGGCAGCGCGGACAGTTCCTGGTCGCCGAGCACGGCCGGCACGGTGTAGCCACCCATGCCGTTGCCGGCGTCGACGACGACCTTCAGCGGCCGGATGCCAGACAGGTCGACGAGCCCGCGCAGGTGCCGGGCGTAGTCGGCGAGCAGATTGCGGTGCTCGATCGCCGGCGGCACCTCGCCCACCGCGTCGAGGTCGTTGAGCAGCTCCTCGGCCCGCTGCCGGACGATGACCAGGCCGCTGTCCTGGCCCACCGGGCGGGCACCGGCCCGGCACAGCTTGATGCCGTTGTACTTGGCCGGGTTGTGGCTGGCGGTGAACATGGCGCCGGGCAGGCCGAGCACACCCGAGGCGTAGTAGAGCTGGTCGGTCGAGCCGAGACCGGTGTTCACCACGGTGGCGCCGGCCGAGTTGGCCCCGGCGGAGAACGCGGCGACCAGCGCGGGGCCGGTCTCGCGCATGTCGTGGGCCAGCACGATCCGTTCCGCGTCGTCCCCCGACTCGCGGAGCATCTCCACGAACGCCGTGCCCAGGGCCCGGGCCACGGTTTCGTTGAGCTGGTCGGGCACGACGCCACGGACGTCGTACGCCTTGACGAGCTGGGACAGATCAGACAACGGTCACTCCTCGGCACGATGTTCGACCCGCCGACACTATCGGAGCGAGGGTGACCGCCGGGTCGCAACAGCGTGGCGTCACCGTCTCGGGACTGTTACATCCGGCTGCCGCAATCCGTCCCGGCAGGCCCGGTCGGCGGCCCGCGTCGTCTCCGGCAGCCGGAAGCGTGGCGTGAGTCCGAGGGTGAGCGCGCAGGCGGTGTCGAGGTCCATCCGGTGCCCGGCCGAGACGAAGACCGGCTTCACCGAGTCCCGGGTCCGCAGCACGGCGCCCACGGTCTCGCCGTCGTCGATCAGCGCGGACCGCTCGCCGCGGCGCTCGCCGGGCGGCGCCCAGCTGCCCACCAGCGGGGTCTTGCCGACGCCGAACGACGGCAGGCCGGTGAGCACGCCCAAATGGCAGGCGAGTCCGAAGCGCCGGGGATGCGCCAGTCCGTGGCCGTCGCAGATCAGCACGTCGGGTCGCACGGTGAGCCGGTCCAGGGCCGTCAGCAGCGCGGGGATCTCCCGGAAGGCGAACAGTCCGGGCACGTACGGGAAAGCCGCCCGGCCCCGCACGACGGCCGTGTCCACGACGCGATGGTCCGCTGCGTCCAGCACGACGATCGCCGCCGCGAGCCGCTCGCCGTCCTCGTGGTAGGCCACGTCCAGGCCCGCGACCGTCGCCGGCCGCTCGGGTCCGGGCCCGCCCAGCAGCCGCGACCGGAGGGCGTCCTGCACGGCCAATGCCTCGGCTTCGGTACGCGGCCAGTCGGTCATGGCCGGAGACGCTATAGCAGTGAGCACCCGGCCGGGCAGCAGTTTCCCGCCGCCCGGCCGGGCCTCGTCACGACGGCAGCGCCGCCAGTTCCTCGGGTGTGAGGATGCGGCTGCGGATCAGGAAACGCACCCCCTCGGGCGCCTCCAGACTGAAGCCGCTGCCCCGGCCCGGCACCACGTCCACGGTGAGGTGGGTGTGCCGCCAGGCCTCGAACTGCGAAGTGCTCATCCAGAAGGACACCGGTTCGGCCACGCCATCGATGTGCAGCTCCTCGAGCAGCACATCGCTCGCACCGGTACGGAACTCACCATCCGGGTAACACATCGGGGCGCTGCCGTCGCAGCAGCCGCCGGACTGATGGAACATCAGCGGGCCGTGCTGTCCCCGCAGCGACCGGATCAGGTCGGCCGCCGCGGGTGTCACGTCTACTCGGGCTCCCATGGCCTAGAAGAATCCCATGGCCTTGGGCGAGTAGCTGACCAGCAGGTTCTTGGTCTGCTGGTAGTGGTCCAGCATCATCTTGTGGTTCTCGCGGCCGATGCCGGACTGCTTGTAGCCGCCGAACGCCGCGTGCGCCGGGTACAGGTGGTAGCAGTTGGTCCACACCCGGCCGGCCTTGATCGCCCGGCCCGCCCGGTACGCGGTGTTCATGTCCCGCGTCCACAGGCCGGCGCCGAGGCCGTAGAGGGTGTCGTTGGCGGTCTTGATCGCGTCGGCGTAGTCGGAGAACGAGGTCACCGACACCACCGGGCCGAAGATCTCCTCCTGGAAGATCCGCATCGAGTTGGCGCCCTCGAAGACGGTCGGCTGCACGTAGTAGCCGCCGGCCAGGTCCCCGCCGAGGTCGGCCCGGGCTCCGCCGATGAGCACCTTGGCGCCCTCCTGCTTGCCGATGTCGAAGTACGACAGGATCTTCTCCAGCTGGTCGTTGGAGGCCTGCGCGCCGACCTGGGTGTCGGTGTCCAGCGGGTTGCCCTGCTTCATGTTCTCCACGCGCTTGACGCCCGCGGCGAGGAAGTCGGAGTAGTGGCCCTGCTGGATCAGCGCGCGCGACGGGCAGGTGCAGACCTCACCCTGGTTCAGGGCGAACATCGAGAAGCCCTCGAGCGCCTTGTCCATGAAGTCGTCGTCCTGCGCGCTGACGTCGTCGAAGAAGATGTTCGGGCTCTTGCCGCCGAGCTCCAGGGTCACCGGGATGATGTTCTCGGAGGCGTACTGCATGATCAGCCGGCCGGTGGTGGTCTCACCGGTGAACGCCACCTTGGCCACCCGGTTCGAGGAGGCCAGCGGCTTGCCGGCCTCGACGCCGAAGCCGTTGACGATGTTCACCACGCCCGGCGGCAGCAGGTCGGCGACCAGCGACATCCAGTAGTGGATCGACGCCGGGGTCTGCTCGGCCGGCTTGAGCACGACGGCGTTGCCGGCGGCCAGCGCGGGCGCCAGCTTCCAGACCGCCATCAGGATCGGGAAGTTCCACGGGATGATCTGGGCGACCACGCCGAGCGGCTCGTGGAAGTGGTAGGCCACGGTGTCGTCGTCGATCTCGCCCAGGGTGCCCTCCTGGGCCCGCAGCGCACCGGCGAAGTAGCGGAAGTGGTCGATGGCCAGCGGGATGTCGGCGGCCATGGTCTCGCGGACCGGCTTGCCGTTCTCCCAGGTCTCGGCGACGGCGAGCTGCTCGAGGTTCGCCTCCATCCGATCGGCGATCTTGTTGAGGATGTTCGCCCGCTCGGAGACGGACGTGCGGCCCCAGGCGTCGGCCGCGCCGTGCGCCGCGTCGAGGGCCCGCTCGACGTCGTCGGCGGTGCCCCGGGCGATCTCACAGAAGTTCTGGCCGTTCACCGGCGAGGGGTTCTCGAAGTACTGGCCCTTGACAGGAGGTACGTACTCGCCACCGATCCAGTGGTCGTAACGGGATTCGTAGCTGACGACCGCACCGTCGGATCCGGGCGGGGAATAGATGGTCATGCGCGTGTCCTCCGTACCAGTTCGGGTACGGGTGACGTTAGTTACGGCGAGGTTGCAAGACCGTTGCGAGCCCGTATTCCGCCGTGAGCGACGCGACCCTCCTGGTGGCCAGCGAGAGGGCCGGCGAGTGGGGTGGCAGGACGGCGGCGTAGGCCTCCCACATCGACAGGTCCTCGGCGCCCCAGGGGCTGGTCACCCAGGACTGGATCAGGGCGGGGTCGGCGCGGCGCAGCACGGCGTCGCGCAGGCGGGAGTCGATCAGGCGGCGCAGCCGGGCCACGCCGGGGGCGTCCGAGGAGGGCAGCAGCGGTCCGGCGTAGGCGGCCAGAGCCTCGGCGACCAGGCCGCGTTCCAGCAGGCGGGTCACTGTCAGGAAGTCGGCGTCGACCTCGGCGCGCAGCCGGTAGGGCCGGGAGTCCAGCAGCTCGGGCCCCAGAACGCGGCGCAGCCGGGAGAGTTCCGCGCGCACGGTCACCGGGTTGAGGTCGTCGGCGTAGAGGTCCACGGCGAGCTGGTCACCGGTGCGGCCCTCGGGATGGAGCAACAGCAGGACCAGCAGCTCCGAATGCCGGCGGCCCAGCCGGTGCGGCCGGCCGCCGATCGACAGGACGGCGTCCTCGCGGCCCAGGGCCGACACCGTCGCGCCGCGCGCGGGCTGACCGGCACCCAGGTACGCCTCGGCGGCCAGCGCTGTCGCCCGGACCAGGGCGAGGCTGTGCGGGTTGGCCAGGTGGTCGCCGCCGGTCACGTCGATCGCGCCCAGCAGCCGGCCGGTCGCCGGGTCGTGGATCGGCGCGGCGGCGCAGGTCCAGCGCTGCACGCCGCGGCTGAAGTGCTCGGTGGCGAAGATCTGCAACGGGTGGTCGACGGCGAGCGCGGTGCCCGGCGCGTTGGTGCCGGCGTGCGCCTCGTCCCAGCGGGCGCCGGGGACGAAGTTCATCGACTCGGCGCCGCGCAGCACCGACGCGGTGCCCTCGACCCAGAGCAGCCGACCGTGCGCGTCGCAGACCGCCATCAGGTGGTCACCGTCGTCGGCCAGCCCGCCGAGCAGGTCCCGGAAGATCGGCAGCACCCGGGCCAGCGGGTGCGCGGCCCGGTACGCCTCGAGGTCGCCGTCGCTGAGCTCGATGGGCGCGGTGCTGTCCGGGCTGACCAGCGCGCCGGCCGAGCGCCGCCAGGACGCGGCCACCACGTCCCGCACCTGGGTCACCGGTTGTTCACCGGTCACGAACCGCTCGTGGGCCCGGCCCACCTGGGTGATCCGTTCCGCGGGGTCGGTGCCGAGGGCGAGCGCGAGCCACGGGTTGGACATGCGCACCTCCAGTCCCGTCCATCGTGACCCGCATCACGCCCTTCGACAACCACCTGTTCAGCGGCACATGATCAGCCTTCGACCCGGGGAGCGGAGCGGCCCAGCAGCAGAGTGTCGAGGGCGGCGGGCAGCCCGGTGCCCAGCGACCACTCGCCGGACTCGTCGATCAGGAAGATCCGCCGCGCGGGGTCGATGGCCAGCAGGCCCTCGTAGCCGGCGGTCCCGAGCGGGAAGAGCGGCGCACCGACCCGCCGCGCCACCCGGGCCAGCGTGTCGGCGGTGTCGGCGGCCCACCCCGGATCGATGTGGAACGGCGCCGTACGCACCGAGCGGCCGGGCACCTGGACAGTGGATTCCGCCCCGAGATACTGCTCGAGCGCCTCGACCGCGGCCGGGGACACCGTGTGCTCGTGCTCGACCCCGCGGACGGCCAGCACCTGCTCGATCCGTTCGGCGACGCGCGCCTTGGCCGGGGCCGGACCGCGGTGCAACCGGCGGCGCGCGAGCCGGCGTTGCCAGGCGGAGTCACCGGCCTGGCGACCGGGCCGGTCCGAGGGCCACAGCGGGCGGTACCCGAGGACCTCGGCGCAGGTGGCGCACGGTCCGCCGTTGGCATGGCCCTGACGCGGGTCGGAGGGCTCCCGCACCCGCCACAGCCGTACGTGCGTGGCGACATCGCCGGGATCGCTGATGAGCTTCCCGAACGCCACCAGCTCGGGATGCCACTCGGCGCCGCGGACCCGGGCCCGGGCCGGGACGGCACCGAGCCGGGCCTGCACGAGCGGATGCAGCTCCGGCGGCTCAGCGGTGCGGACGCTGCTCGCATGCACGGTCGCGGACGACTCCAGCGCCACCTCCGCGACCGCTCCCGGCACCTCGACCGCCGCGCCGCCGAAGCCGGGTCGTGGTGGCACACCCCGCTCGTACTCGAGCTGCTCGCGGTACTGATCGTCCAGGTAGGCCGGATTGGCGAAGCTCACCACCCGGCCGGTGACCTTGTCGACGAACGTGGCGTAGCTCGCGCGGACGCCGGGCGCCTGCACGGACCAGCCGAGCTCGTCCTCGTTCAGCACCACCTGCCCGGGCTCGCAGCCGGCGCGCTCCGCCCAGCGCAGCGCGATGCGTTCGAGCACGTGCGGCGGCAGGTCATGGACGTCCGCCGGAGTGTCACGGCGCTGCAACGTCACACCGCTGGGCAGCACCAGCTGCATAGTCATCGATCCTCCCGGGGGCGGCCTCGGTCTTGGCGGTGACCCGCCCGGCGGCGAGTGTGTGCCGCAGCCGGGCAGCGCCGAGGACACCCCAGGAGGTCGCCCAGGCGCTGA
>NZ_JBEZGQ010000399.1:0-7191 GCF_040650095.1 Actinoplanes sp. NPDC048791
CCTGGGCCTGGCTGCCCAGCTCGTGAGTTCAGCGCAGGCCGACGCCGACCGTCCGGGGCTGCCCCGGGCGGTCGGCGCCCTGCGCGCCCAGCTGCGTGATCCGATCCAGCGCCGGGTGGTGGGCGTCGTCCTGGTGGGCGCCGCGCTGGCCGGCATCGTGGCGTTCGGCCTCGCCGGGCACGGCAGCGTGCTGCGCGGTCTCGGCGTGCCGGCTGCCGCGCTGCTGCCCGGCCTGACCGTGCTGAGCTGCCTCGCTGAGATGACAGTGGTGCGGCTGCGGCACGGCGAGGCCGTCGAGGAACTCAGCCTCTACGAGGCGGCGCTCATCATCGACGTGCTGCTCCTGCCGCCCCGGGACGCGCTGATCGCCGCCGCGGCCGGGCTCGTACTGGCCAGTGCGCTGCAACGGCGACCGGTCGTCAAGGCCGTCTTCAACCTCGGCACCTACACGGCCGCCACCGCCGTACTGATCCTGATCGTGCACCTGCTCGGTGGCCGGCCCGGCGAGATGACCCTGGGCGTCCTGGTCGGCGTGGTGGTGGGCACGCTGGCCTTCACCGGCGTGAACCTGCTGTGCCTGGCGCAGATCCTGGGCGTGCTCAACAAGGTCGCGCCGTGGCGGATCGTGCGCTCGGAGGCGCGGCTGTCGGCGTACATGGCCGTCGGGACGATGGTGACCGGGCTGACCACCACCGAGATCGCGTTGCACTCGCCGTTGCTGCTGCCGTTCATGGCGATGCCCGCCCTGGCCGTCACCTACGCGTACCGGGCGGCGGCGCGGGAGGCCGACGAGCACGCCCGGTCCGCGTGCCTGCTCCAGCTGTCGCACGCCCTGGCCGAGCGCGAGGACGTGGTGCGCCAGTTCCTGGTGCTGGTGCGGGAGGCGTTCGGCGCCGACCTGGCCGTCGTGGTGCTGGAGAACGACGACACGGCCCTGTCGGTGGAGAGCACGGACCCCACCGCGCTGCGGACCGGGCCGATCCCGCGGCATCTCGCCACGCTCGGCCGAATCGACGGCCCGGTGCACCTGGCCGAGGACCTGCCCGGCGGACTGCGCCGCATGGTGGTCGTGCCGGTGCAGGGCGGCGGGCGCCGATTCGGTACGGCGGCCTTCGCCACCCGCGACCGCAGCCGGGGCTGGATGACCACGGGTGACGTCACCCTGCTGGCCTCCCTGGCCAGCGCGCTCGCCGTGGCCATGCGCGGCGCCGAGCACCTGGACCGGCTGGTCGACGAGACCAGCAAGCTGCAGGCGGTCGTGGAGCAGTCCGCCGAGGGCATCATGGTGATCGACGGCGACGGCACGGTCCAGGTGTGGAGCCGCGCGCTGGCCGACATCACCGGTGTCGACGCCGCCGAGGCGACCGGCCGGCCGCTCGCCACGGTGCTGGACGTGCCGGTGGAGGAGGAACGCCGGCTGCTCATGCCGGTGTCGGTGGAGCAGCCGAAGGCCGTCGCCGAGCTGACCGCCCGCCGCCGGGACGGCGAGCAGCGCCGGCTGCGGCTCGCCCACTCGGCCGTCTTCACCGCCGGGCTGCTGGTCCGCGACGTGGTGGTGATCAGCGACCTGACCCGCGAGTACCGCACCGAGCGGCTCAAGTCGGACTTCATCGCCATGGTCTCGCACGAGCTGCGTACGCCGCTGACGCCGATCATCGGCTACGTCGACCTGCTGCGGTCGCGCGGTGAACGGATGACCCCGCAGAAGCGCCTGGACGCGCTGAACCTGATCGGTGACCGTGCCGGGCACCTGTCCCGGCTGGTGGAGGACCTGCTGCTCGCCTCGCGCTTCGGCGACAACCCCGACGACGTCTCGCTGCAGGTGTCGGCGGGCACCCACGACCTGTGCGCGCTGGCCACCCAGGCGGCCCGGGACCTCGGCTCCGCCCGCGTTGTGCTCGACCTGCCGCCGGGCCCGGTCCTCGCCCACTGCGACGACGGCCGGGCCCTGCAGGTGCTCGCCAATCTGATCGGCAACGGTCTCAAGTACTCCGCCGAGGAGACCGAGGTGGCGATCGGCATGCGGCTGGACGGGACCCGGGTGCACGTGGACGTCCGCGACCACGGCCGCGGCATCCCGGCCGACCAGCTCGCGAAGGTCTTCGACAAGTTCCACCGGGTCGAGGACCCGATGACGATGAGCACCAGCGGCACCGGCCTCGGCCTGTTCATCGCCCGCCGGCTGGCCCGGGCGATGGGCGGCGACGTCACCGTGGTCTCCACCCTCAACAGCGGATCGGTCTTCACTCTCTCGCTGACCCGCGCGAACGCCGAACCGCCCGCCGAATAGCCCCGTAATCGATATATTGGGGTGATTCGGACCAGGTTGCTCGGACCAGCAGGGAGCCCGCATGACGACGCCGGTCGAACGACCCCGGATCCTGCTGGTCGACGACGAGCCCAACCTCCTCGACGGCCTCCGCCGGCAGCTGCGCCGCGACTTCACCGTCGAGACCGCCGTCGGCGCCGCGAACGGCCTGTTCGCCCTCAAGCCGGACGACCCGTTCGCGGTGATCGTGTCCGACTTCCTGATGCCCGGCATCAACGGCGCCGAGTTCCTGGCCGCGGCGGCGAAAGCGGCTCCCACCAGCACGCGCATGCTGCTCACCGGCCACACCAGCCTCGCCGACGCCGCGGTCACCGTGAACCAGGGCCGGGTGTTCCGGATGCTGCTCAAGCCGGTCGACACCGAGACCATGACGGCCGCCCTGCGCGACTGCGTGACCCAGCACAAGCTGGTGGTGGCCGAACGCGAGCTGCTGGAACGCACCCTGCAGGGCAGCGTCAAGGCCCTGTCCGACGTGCTGTCGCTGGCCAGTCCGGCGGCGTTCGGCCGCGCCGCCCGGATGCGCCGGGTGGCCTCCGCGATCCTGGACCAGGTGGAGGTCGAGGACCGGTGGGCCGTCGAGCTCGCCGTCGAGATGGCGCAGCTGGGCATCGTCTCATTGCCGCCGACCGTGGCCGCCAAACTGGACTCCGGCGCCGAGCTGGCCCCCGCCGAGCAGCAGATGGTGGATCAGCTGCCCGCCGTCGCCGAGCAGCTCATCTCGCCGATTCCCCGGATGGCCCCGGTGGCCGAGTGCATCCACTACTCACACAAGGGATTCGACGGAACCGGCACGCCGGCGGACGGCGTCGCCGGCGACCGGATCCCGTTCGGCGGCCGGCTGCTGCGGCTGGTGCAGGACCACGACGCGCTGCTGCTGCAGGGGATGTCACCGACGGTGGCGCTGGCGACCCTGCGGACCCAGTCCCATCTCTACGATCCCGCCCTGCTGGAGGCCTTCTCGTCCACCGCCGCGGCGGCCGCCGAGACGATCCGCGGGGTGATGCTGGCCGACCTGCAGGCCGGCATGGTGCTCGCCGCGGCCGTCCGCAACCGGTCGGACGTCCTGCTGGTCAACGCCGGTCAGGAGGTCACCGTCGGCCTCATCACCCGGCTGCGCAACTTCGCCGCGCTCGAGGACGGCGTCGCCGAGCCCCTGATGATCCTGGACGAGGCCGGCGTCAGCGCCGCGAGCGTGCCCGTCGCCATCGGGTGATCACCGCGAGGTCGCGCTCGTCCAGCTGATCCTCGGCCAGCGGCGTCGCGCCGAGCGGTCCGCACACCGGTCCCAGCTCTGCCTCGACCACCACGTGGGCCAGCGCGACGGCAGTGGAGGCGTCGGCGACCGCACCCGGCTGCACCGTCACGGCGTGGCCGGCGACCGCCTCGATCACCGGATCCGGCAGTCCCCAGAACCGCAGCAGGTCGGCGCCCGCGTCGATGTGCGAGAAGCCGATGATCGACGACTCGGCCACGCACAGGAAGGTGGCGTCGGCCGGATCCGCGGCGCGCCACGCCTCCAGCGACCCGGCGAACTCCCGCGGTCGCATCGAGGCGAGCACCAGCTGCCCGACCTCGTGCAGCAGGCCCGCGGTGAAGGCGTTGCTCTCCCAGTCGGTGCCGTCGGCGAACATCCGGCACAGCCGCGACGTCTCGACCGAGTGCAGGGTCAGCGCCTCCAGCCACTCCACCGGGAGCCCGCCGCTGACGTCGAAGGTGCGGATCAGGTCGTGCATGAGCACCAGGCCGCGTACCGTCTGCACGCCCAGCAGGGCGGTGGCCTGGCCGACGTCGCTGATCTTGCGCCCCACCGTGTACGCCGACGAGTTGACCAGCTGCAGCACCTTGGCGGTGGCGGCCGGGTCCCGTTCGATGACGGTGCCGATCGAGTACGCCGACACGTCATCGGAGTCCAGAGCCTCGATGAGCTCGACGAGCGTGTGCGGCGGGCTCGGCAGCGACTGCACGTCGGCGCGGTCGGGGCGGGCGCCCGTACCGGTCGGGATCCGCACGTCGATCAGCCGCTCGACCGTGGCGACCAGTTGCTCCGGCGAGCTCGGCTTGGTCAGGAACTCGTGGGCCAGCACCATGATGCTGAGCAGGTTGTCCTCGTTGGTCTGGCCGGAGAGGATCACGCGGGCCGTGCCGGGGTATTCCAGGCGCACGCGTTCCAGCAGCTGCGCGCCGTTCATCCCGGGCATCCGGTAGTCGGAGACGATCACGTCGCACGGCCGGTCCCGCAGCGCCGCCAGGGCCGCCTCGGCCCCCTCGGCGAAGGACATGTCCCAGCGGTCCCGGTGGGTCCGCAGCATCCGGCGCAGGCCGCCGAGGATCCGGGGCTCGTCGTCGACGAAGAGGATGTGCGGCCGCGGGGTCACGGCGGGCGCCCCGGTCACAGCGACGCCTCCGCGAGCTGGCCGGCCGGCTGCGGCTCGTCGAGGCCGGCCACGGGCAGCCGTACGGTGAAGACCGTGCCCGCCCCGACCGTGCTGGTGAAGTCGATCGTCCCGCCGTGCCGGTCGGCCACCAGGGTACGGACCAGGGCGAGTCCCTGACCCGTACCGGTGCCGACCTCCTTGGTGGTGAAGAACGGGTCGAACAGCTTGTCGGCGATCTCCGGGGGCACCCCGGTGCCGGTGTCGGCGACCTCGATGACGGCGTACCCGTCGTCCAGCCGGGTGCTGATCCGGATGGTGCCCCGGCCGCGGTCCGCCGCGCCGATCGCGTGGGCCGCGTTGACCACCAGGTTGAGCACCACCTGGTTGATGTCGCCGAGATGGCAGTGCACCAGCGGCAGGTCACCGAGGTCGGTCTCGACGTCGGCGGTGTACTTGATCTCGTTGTTGGCCACCACGACGGTGTTCTTGATGGCCTCGTTGAGGTCGGCCCGGCTCTTCTCCTCGGTGCCGGGGTGGCCGAAGGCCTTCATCGCGCGCACGATGTGGGCCACCCGGTTGATGCCCTCCAGGGTCTGCGAGATCGCCACCGGCACTTCCTCCATCACGAACTCGATGTCGACGTCGGTCGCCACCGACTCCAGCTCGCGCAGCGCGGCCTCGATGTCACCCTGGGCCTGCGCCGTCGCCACCAGCTCCCGGTACGCGGCGAGCAGCCGGTCCAGGTCGGCGAACGCGGTCTCCAGGAACCGCACGTTGTCCCCGACGAACTGGATCGGCGTGTTGATCTCGTGCGCGATACCCGCGGCGAGCCGGCCGACCGACTCCAGCTTCTGCGCGTGCCGCAGCTCCAGCTCCAGCCGGTGCCGCTCGGAGACGTCGCGGGCGGTGAAGACGATGCTGCGGGAGCCGTCGTGCTCGCTCACGTACTCGACCAGGGCTTCCACGTCGGTCCACTCGGCGCTGTCGCGGCCGCGGATCCGGCAGGGCAGGGCCGCCGGCCGTTCGAACGACGACGCGACGTCACGCAGCGCAGCCACGTCGCTCTCGTGCACCAGCGACCAGATGTCGCTGCCCACCAGCTCCTCGCTGGGGCACGCCAGCATCATCTCCGCGGCGGGGTTCACGAAGCGGATCAGGCCCGCCTCGCCGGCCAGGATGAGGGCGTCGGCCGAGTGCTCGACCACGATGCTCAGCCGCGAGCGGCTCAGCAGCTGGTCGAGGGTGAGCGCCGCCTCGTCGGCCAGGGTCGTCATCGACGCCGACAGGTCGTCGGTCGGCCGCCGGTCCAGCGCCAGCACCAGCATGCCGAAGACGTCGCCGTGCGCGGCCATCGGCGCCAGCATGACCACTTCGTGCGGTGGCAGCCGGAGGACCTCGGTGACCTCAGCCGCGGCCTCGTCGCAGACCATGGCGTAGCCGCCCGGCCGCAGGGCGGCCCGGGTCTGCTCGGGCAGCTTGGCCAGCTCGGTGACCCAGCCGGAGGCCTCGCCGCCCACGTGCCCGGCCGCGGCGATGACGTGCAGGGCCTGCCCGGTGACGGTGAAGATGAGCGCGGCGCTCGCGGCCCGGTCCATGCTGAGCGCGGCGCCCAGGGTCACGTCCATCGCCTCGCCCCGGGTGGTGGAGGCGACCAGCCCGCCGCCGGCCGAGGCCAGAGTGCCCTCCCGGTCGGCCGAACGGTCCCGGGCGCTGCTGCCCCGGGCCAGGACGTGGTTGACGCCGAGGGAGATCAGCGCGGTGCAGCACAGCGGGATCGCCACGCCGGCCGGGATGTCGAACTGCACGAAGCCGAAGCCCATCATCGCGCAGATCACCAGGACCGCGAGGATCTTCTCCCGCAGGCGGCCGTACAGCGACCGGAAGTTGACCCAGACGATGCACAGGCCGATGGTGATGCCGAAGTCCGATCCCGCGGCCACCAGGCCGACGCAGGCGCCCTCGAAGATCCAGCTCCAGGCCGGGAACCGCTGCCGGCGGTACCCGGCGTAGAGCCAGCCGACCACGACCAGTGCGGCCACGACGGCCGGAACGGCCAGCGCGGGCCGGTGACCGCTGAGGCCCCACAGCCCGAACAGCGGCCAGAGCAGCAGAATGCCCAGGAACAGAGTGCGGACCTGGCCCAGCATCGTGTCCGTGCCACGAAGCCGGCGCCGTACCCACAACGCCCCACCTGCCATGGCCGTCCCTCCAGCCAGACGGAGAACCACCAGTTACCGGACTGATGACCTATATCGGTTCATACTCTCAGAAACGATGCGGCTGCCGTGGGCCTAAGCCGTGATGCGCCCGGATTGCTCCCGCCCAGGTCAGAGCGTCGAGTGACAGCCCGCAGCCCGGTATCCGGCGGCGGCCGCGGCCAGGTGGGCGGCCCCGTCGAGCCCCAGCGGCGACCGCTGTCCCGCGGCGAGGTGACGGCCCAGCTCCTCGTGCGCCCGGGCCAGCTCGTACGGCATCCGCAGCTCCTCG
>NZ_JBEZGQ010000400.1:0-7190 GCF_040650095.1 Actinoplanes sp. NPDC048791
ACCACGTACGGGTCGCTGAGCAACCTGATCCTGCGGCTGACCGCGGTGGTCTGGGATCCGGGCGCCGGCGCCTACGTCACGCGATCCTTCGAGCGGACCGACCCGGATTGCGCTGCGCTGCTGACCAACCTCGGACGGGCCTTCCTCACCGAGGTCACGCTGCTCGCCGGGCCGCTGGCTCGGCTGCGCTGCGTGAGCAGGGTCGACATCCCAGCGGCGGAGCTCTTCGCGGCGCCCGGCGCCGGAGGGCGCACCTTGGAGAGCTTCATCGCGGCGACCGGACGGGTGGAAGCCATCTGGTTCCCGTTCACCGCCCGCCCCTGGCTGAAGGTGTGGAGTGTCAGCCCGCAGCGGCCGCCGACGTCGCGCCCGGTCACCGGGCCCTACAACTATCCGTTCAGTGACAATGTCCCGGCGCCGGTGGCCGACCTGGCCGGGCGCATCCTGGCCGGGCAGTACGAGCTGGCCCCGGCGCTGGGCCAGGCGCAGTACGCGGCCACCGCGTCCGGGCTCGTCGCCACGGCCTCGGCCGACCTGTGGGGCGCGGCCAAGAACCTTCAGCTGTACGTGCGCCCGACGACTCTGCACGTTCACGCCAACGGCTACGCGGTACGGGTCCCACGCTCCGGCGTACAGGCCGTCGTCCACGCGTTCACCGAGTTCTACACCGCACGGTTGCTGGTTTACGCGTCCCGTGGCCGGTTCCCGGTCAACGGCGCGGTGGAGATCCGGGTGACCGGCCTCGACGACCCGGCCGAGGTGGCCGTCCCCGGCGCGCAGGCACCGGCCCTGTCGGCGCTGCGGCCGGACGCCGCCCGCCCGGCGGGGCAGGTGGCGGTCTGGATCGATGTGCTGACTTTGCCGGGTACGGCCGACGCCAACCGCTTCTACCGGGAGGTGGAGCGGTATCTCCTGACCGCTCACCCGGGCACCCGGGTGGAGTGGTCGAAGGGGTGGGCCTACACCGACCGGGCGGCCTGGAGCGATCCCGACGTGCTCGACCGGGCCGTGCCGTCCTCGTTCGGCCCGGGCTGGCCCACTGCCGTTGCGGCGCTGGACCGGCTGGATCCGGCACGGGTGTTCAGCAGTCCGTTCCTCGACCGGCTCCTGCGCTCCTGACGCCTCGCTCGACTACTGTGCACGCGTGTCTGAGTCTGTGGATCTGTCGAGTCCGGCCGGGCGTCGGGAAGCGCTCCGGATGGTGGACGTCGATGATCCCCGTCCTCGCCACGCGCTCGTGCGGGAGATCTTCGACCTCGAAAGGACCTGGCGCGAAGGCTCCGACCACGGCGAGAGCGACGAGTTCGAGCAGATCTACGTGGCCGCCTTCCTGCTGTTCCTCACCGGTGATCCCGCGGACGCGCCCCGCCTGTACGCCGCGAAGTTCCGTACCGGTGACATGGATCTGGGTATCGGCTTCGACGCCCAGGCCATCTTCGGGGCGGGCCGGCCCGAGACGCTGCGCTGGCTCGCGGCGAACGGGTACGCCGAGGAGCATGCCCACCTGTCCGAGTGGTTGTCGCACTCGGAGGACCCGAGGATCGAGGACTGGGCCCGGCACAGACGCGAGTACTTCTACTCACCCGACGGCGTCCTGCTGCTGGACGAGCTCTGATCTCACGCGGTGAGGGCGGCGTACCGGCCGCCGACCGACACCAGGGTGTCGTGGGTGCCCTGTTCGAGGATGCGGCCGTGGTCGACCACGGCGATCTGGTCGGCGTTGCGCACGGTCGACAGCCGGTGCGCGATCGTCACCGTGGTCCGGCCACGGGCCAGCTCGTCGAAGGCCCGCTGCACGGCCCGCTCGGTGGAGGTGTCCAGGGCGCTGGTGGCCTCGTCCAGGACCAGGATGCGCGGGTCACGCAGCAGTGTCCGGGCGATGGCGATGCGCTGCTTCTCACCACCGGAGAAGCGGTGCCCGCGCGAGCCGACGACGGTGTCGTAGCCGTCCGGGAGCCCGGCGATCACGTCGTGGATCTGCGCGGCGCGGGCGGCCTGCTCGATCTGGGCGTCGGTGGCGTCCGGGCGGGCGTACCGCAGGTTTTCCCGGACCGTGGTGTGCAGCAGGTAGGTCTCCTGGCTGACCAGCCCGACCACCCCGGCCAGGTCGGCCAGGCGCAGGTCGCGCAGGTCGATGCCGTCGATGGTGATCCGGCCGGCGGCCGGGTCGTGGAACCGCACGATCAGCGCGCCGATGGTCGTCTTTCCGGAGCCGGTCTCGCCGACCAGCGCCAGCGACGTGCCGGCCGGCACGTCCAGGCAGACGTTGTCAATCGCAGCCGTGCTGCTGCCGGGGTAGCGGAAGGTCACGTTCTCGAAGCGCAGATGCCCGCGCACCGGGTCGGGCAGCGCGACCGGCTGGGCCGGGTCGTCCACCTCGACCGGCAGGTCCAGGTATTCGAAGACGCGACCGAACAGCACCTTCGAGGTGCTCAGCGAGACGCCGACGTTGAGCAGGCCCATCAGCGGCCGGAACAGTCCGGCCTGCAAGGTGGTGAAGGCGACCAGGGTGCCGATGCTCAGGGTGCCGGCGGTCGGCGGTAGTCCGGCGCTGAGGTAGATGACCGCCGGGATGGCGGCGAAGATGATGCTCATCGTGGCCATCCGCCACCGGCCGGCCAGCTGCGAGCGCATCTGCAGGTCGATGAGGCGGGTCGAGGACAGGCTGAACCGCTCGACGAGCGCATCGCCGGCGCCCATGGTCTTGCTCAGCTGGGCCCCGCTGATCGACAGACCCTCCTCGATGGTCACGTTGAGGTCGGCCAGCTCGGTCTGGCGCAGGGCGGTGATCTCCTTGCGCATCTTCGCGACGCGGCGGCTCAGGTGCAGCGCCGGTGGCAGCACGATCAGCGAGACCAGGGAGAGCTGCCAGGACAGCGCGATCATGGCGACCGCGCTGGCCACCGCGGTGGTCAGGTTGGAGGTGATCGACGCGGCGGTCGAGGTGACCACCGACTGCACGCCGCCGACGTCGTTGGTGATGCGCGACTGGATCTCGCCGGTGCGGGTCCGGGTGAAGAACGCGACGGACTGCCGCTGCAGGTGGGTGAAGACGTCGATCCGCAGCTGGTGCACGACCCGCTGGCCGACGGTGGCGGACATCCACGTCTGGACGACGCCGAGTGCGGCGGTCACCGCGGCGACCGCCACCATGCCGGTGACCAGCCAGGCGAGCAGCGTGACGTTCTTCTCCGGCAGCGCGCGGTCGATGACCTCGCGCAGCAGGAAGGGGGAGGCCATGCCCAGCACGGAGGACGCCATGATGAGCCCGGTCACCACGGCCAGGCGCAGGCGGTGCGCCTTGAAGAGCCGGGCGATGCGGCGCAGGGAGACGTCTGGCAAAGAGCACAACCTTCCGTACGGGATGAGCCGAGGTTAACGGGCCGCCCACCCGCGCAGGAATTCGTAGTGCGGCAGGTGGCACCGGTAGCACTCGGCCAGCTTCGGATGGTTGTCCACGGTGTCCGCGTACGTGCGCTGCGGTTCGGTGAAGCCGGAGCTGCCCGCGACGTCGCGGTGCCAGGGCCGGGTCCGGCTCCAGACCCGGTGGTCGCCCGGCTGCCAGGACAGCGCCGAGGCCAGGAACGGTATCCCGGCGTGCTCGCAGTACCGCCGGACGACCTCGGCCGGCGCCGCGATCAGCGTCTCGGCCTCGACGACGTGCGGGGTGGCCCCGGACACCTCCCGGACCCGCCGCGCGAGCTCGGCCTGGTGGCCGTAGCCCACCTCGGCGCAGACCATGTCCGGGTTCATCGCGTAGTGCGAGGCGATCACCGAGCGGGGATCGCGGATGATGAAGGTGTGCGACCCCGTGGCCGGGATGTCCTCGCCGCCGTTGCCGAGATAGTCGTACTCGGTCGTCTCCTTGACGAAGACGCGCCGGTCACGCGCCCGTTCGTCGAGCAGTTTCAGCAGTTCGGCGTGGCTGGTGGCGGTGGCGTCGCCGACCGTGGCGTGGCCCTGCACGACGATGCTGGAGAAGGGTTCGTGGTAGACCTCGTGGTCTCCCCGTTCGAGCATCATCCGCAGGAACGCCGTCGACCGGGACCGCGGCGTTCCCCAGAGGAAGAGCAGGCCGGACCGGGCTGCCGGCATCACACCGGCCCGGCCAGGCCGGCGGGACGGATGTCGGTCCATTCCCGCTCGATGAAGCTCAGGCAGGCGTCACGGGTGTCCGGGCCGGACACGGTCCGCCAGCCCGCCGGCACGTCGATCGTCTCCGGCCACAGCGAGTGCTGGTTCTCGTGGTTGACCAGGACCAGGTACGGGCTGTCGTCACGTTCGAAGGGGTTGCTCATTCGGCCGGCCTTCCGGTGGTCGTCGGCGCGCTGGGGGAGCGGTCGAGGTGCTCGGCCACCCGGGCGCCGATCATTTCCAGCACCTCCGCCCGGGCCAGCTGCCGGTGCAGGTATTTCAGGACGAGGACGTCGATGTGGCCGGTGACGTACCGCTGCCACATCGGGGAGAAGTACTGCTCGGGCGTTCGCGCCGCGGCCGCCTCGACGAACAGGACGTCGCCGTCGAAGAGCCCGAACTCGTGGTTGTCGACGAGCTTGATCATGTTTTCGTAGAAGTCGACGATCGCCCGTCCCTTCTGCCGCATCAGGAACGAGTAGGGGCCCTGGCGCTGCCGCAGCTGGTCGTAGAGGGCGTCGCCGGTCAGCAGGTGCCGCTGCTCGGCCGGCACGTCCAGGTCGAAGTGCCGCGCGACCGCGTTCAGCCGGGCCACCTGGGTCGCCCGGCGGTGCGGGGTGGGCCGGGAGTCCAGCATCGCCAGCAGCTGGACCCGCTGGCCGTCCCGCTGCAGCTGCACGGCCATCTCGTGGACGATCTCGCCACCGGCGCACAGCCCGAGCAGGTGGTAGGGACCCTCCGGCTGGACAGCGCGGATCTGCTGGACGTAGTCGGTGGCCATCGCGGTCAGGCTGGCCGGCATGGCGTCACCGGGGCGCAGGCCGCGCGCCTGGACGCCGTACACGCCGACCTCCTCCGGCACGGCGTTGACCAGCGGGTAGTAGAGCCAGCTCAGGCCGCCGAGCGGGTGGACGCAGAACAGTGAGGTGGTCCCGGTGTGCGGCCGCAGCGGCACCAGCACGTCCAGCGCCGCGTCGTCCGGCCCGGCCGCGACCCAGCCGGCCAGGTTCCGCGCGGTCGGCACGGCGGCGACCACGAGCGGATTGACGGGTACGCCGAACTCCGCCTCGATGGCCCGGCTCAGCCGCTCGACAGTCTCCCGGCCGCCACCGAGGTCGAAGATGTTGTCCTCGGCGGCCACCTGAGCGACCTCCAGCGCGTCGGCGACCAGCCGGCGCATCCGCTGCTCGGTCTCCGCGGAACCGCTGGGCGCCGCGAGCGTCGGCAGGCCTTCGATCAGGCCGGCCAGGTCGGCCAGTGTCGCGCTCTCGAAGACCGCGCGGAACGGCAGATCCACCCGCAGCACCGACCGGACCTGATTGACCAGTTGCATGGCCAGCAGCGAGTGCCCACCCAGGACGAAGAAGTTGTCGTCACGGCCCGCGCGGGGCACGCCGAGGATCTGCGCCCACAACCCGGCCAGGGCCTGCTCGACGGCGCCGACCGGCTCGACGTAGGCCCGCTCGATCGCGTCGCCCGGGTCCGGCAGGGCGAGCCGGTCGACCTTGCCGTGCCCGGTCAGCGGCAGGGCGTCCAGCACCACGAACACCGACGGCACAAGATGATCGGGTACGGCGGCAGCCATCTCCCGCCGCAACACCGCCACGTCGGTCGCGGGGTCGGCCACCACGTACGCGATCAAGCGGGCGTCGATGCCGGTTCCGCGTACGGTGACCGCGGCCCGGCGTACCCCGGGAAGCGCCGCCGCGGCGGCCTCGACCTCACCCAGCTCGACCCGCACGCCGCGGATCTTGACCTGGTCGTCCTGCCGGCCGAGGAACTCGATCGCACCGTCGGCGCGGCGCAGCCCCCGGTCGCCGGTGCGGTACATCCGCTCGCCGGGCACGAACGGGTCCGCCACGAACCGTTCCGCGGTCAGGCCGGGCCGGTTGAGGTAGCCGCGGGCCAGCGGACGGCCCGCGATGCAGATCTCACCGGGCACGCCGGCCGGCAGATGCTCGGCGTCGGCCCCGAGCACGTAGACCCGGGCGTTGGGGATCGGGCGGCCGATGGGAACCGTGCGGCCGTCGTCGTCCGGCCGGCAGTCCCAGCTGGTCACGCCGATCGCCGTTTCGGTCGGCCCGTACAGGTTGTGGAGCTGGGTGTCGGGCAGCGCCTCGAAGAAGCGGCTGCGCAGGCCCAGCGGCAGGGCTTCCCCGCCGGCGATGACGTGGCGCAGGCTGGTGCACCGCTCGGCGCCGGGCTCGGCCAGGAACATCTCCAGCATCGACGGCACGAAGTCGGCCAGGCAGACCTCTTCGTCGCGGATGACCCCGACGAGGTAGCCGCTGTCGCGGTGTCCGTCCGGCCGGGCCATCACCACGGTCGCCCCGCAGGTCAGCGGCCAGAGCAGCTCCCAGACCGAGGTGTCGAAGGTGACCGGGGACTTCTGCAGCACGCGGTCACCCGGCGCCGGCGCGAACTTCCCGGTCATCCAGGCGAACCGGTTGCCGATCGCGCCCCGGACGTTCACCACGCCCTTCGGCGTCCCGGTGGTGCCGGAGGTGTAGAGGACGTACGCGGTGTCCTCGGCGGTCACCGCGACCTCGGGGTCGTGCTCCGGCTCCGCGGCCAGGGCGGTGGCCTGCTCGTCCAGGCACAACAGCAACCCGGGGTCCTCGGGGAGCCGCGGCCGGATCGGCCCGTGGGTGAGCACCACGGTGGTGCCCAGGTCGGCGATCATCAGCGCCCGGCGGGCGGCGGGCAGGTCGGGGTCGAGGGGGACGAACGCGCCGCCCGTCTTCATCACGGCCAGCACGGCGACCACCAGGTCGAAGCCGCGTTCCATGCTGATGCCGATCAGCACGTCTGGTCCGGCGCCGGCCCGGATCAGGCGGTGGGCCAGCTGGTTCGCCCGGCGATTGAGCTCCCCGTACGGCAGGGTCCGGCCCTCGAACCGTACGGCGGGCGCGGCCGGCGTGGCCCGGGCGTGGCCCTCGATGAGCTGGTGGATCCACGGCCCGGTCCGGTCCAGGACGTCGCCGGCGCTCGCCTGCTCGGCCACCCGGCGCTCGTCCGTGCTCAGCAGCGGCAGCCGGGCGATCGGCTTGCCGGGA
>NZ_JBEZGQ010000401.1:0-7177 GCF_040650095.1 Actinoplanes sp. NPDC048791
GCGGCGCTGCTCTGGGCGCTGGTCCGCGACCGGCTGCGGTCCGGGGTGCCGGCCCCGCGGGCGCTGGCCGAGACGGTCGTCGAGGTCTCGACGGCCGCGCCCGGCTCCCGGCTCAACCTGCTGCTCACCGACGGGCAGCAGATCGTCGCCAGCACCGCCGGCCACGCCCTGTCCGTGCGCACCGGCCCGACATCCGTGCTGGTCAGCTCCGAACCCCTGGATCCCGGCCCGGCCTGGCAAGCCGTGCCGGACGGCAGTCTGCTCGTCGCCACCCCGTCCGGTCTGGACATCACCGTCTTAGGGAGATCATGAGCGCGCTGGAGATCCATCTCGACGATCAGGACCTCGACCGTACGCTGCGCAGCGACGTGGCCGCCGGGCTGACCGCGACCCCGAAGTGGCTGCCCCCGAAATGGTTCTACGACGCCCGGGGCAGCGAGCTGTTCGAGGACATCACCCGGCTGCCCGAGTACTACCCGACCCGTACGGAACGCGCGATCCTTACCGAGCACGCCGCCGCCATCGCCCGCATCACCGAGGCCAAGACCCTGGTCGAGCTGGGCTCGGGCTCCTCGGAGAAGACGGTGCTGCTGCTGGACGCGCTGCTCGCACACGGCACGCTCGGCGCATTCGTCCCGCTCGACGTGTCGGCGTCCGCGCTGGGCGAGGCCGTCGACCGGCTCGCGGTGCGCTACCCCGGGCTGGCGGTCCGCGGCGTCGTCGGTGACCTGACCCGGCACCTGGGCCACATCCCGGACGGCGACAACCGGATGGTGGCGTTCCTCGGCGGCACCATCGGCAACCTGGTCCCGGCCGAACGCGCCGAGTTCCTGTCCCGGCTGCGGGCCGTGCTGCAACCCGGCGAATGGCTGCTGCTCGGCACCGACCTGGTCAAGGACCCGGCGGTCGTGGTGCCCGCCTACGACGACGCGGCCGGGGTCACCGCCGAGTTCAACCGCAACGTGCTGCGGGTGGTCAACCACCGGCTCGGCGCCGACTTCGACGTGGACGCGTTCGCCCACGTCGCGCTCTGGAACGCCGAGCAGGAATGGATCGAGATGCGGCTGCGGGCCGGCTCGGCCCAGCGCGTGCACATCCGCGATCTGGACCTGACCGTGGACTTCGCCGCCGGCGAGGAGCTGCGCACCGAGATCTCGGCGAAGTTCCGCCGGGACGGGCTGTCCGCCGAGCTGGCCGCGGCCGGCTTCGCCCTGCGACACTTCTGGACCGACCCGGCGAACCTCTTCGCGGTGTCCCTGATCCAGGCGGCCTAGCCTTAATCCAGGACGGCGCCGCAGGTCATGTTGAGGGCGGCGCCGGTGATCGTGCGGGCCCAGTCCGAGGCGGCGAAGACCGCCACCTGTCCGACGTCGGAGAGGGTCGCCGTGCGGCCGAGCAGAGTCTGCCCCGTCAGCTCCGCCTCGATCGCCGCGCGACCCTCGAAGGCCGCCGGGATCGCCTCCGGCACGCCGCCGGTCTGCAGGGTGATGACCCGGATCCCGTACGGGCCCAGCTCGGTGGCGAGCTGCCGGCGCATCGCCTCGATCGCCTCGAAACCGGTCACCAGGCCGCCGAGCTGATACCGGCCCGCGGCGGTGCGGTCGCCCGAACCACCGAAGGTCAGGATCACCCCGGCGCGCCGGGGCTTCATGTGTCGGGCGGCGGCCCGGGCGGTCAGGAACTTCGAGCGTACGGAGGTGACGACCGGGCTCAGGTAGTCCTCGACCGGCATGTCGACCATGGCCGTACCCTGCACGTCGCTGTCGGCGATCACGTTGACCGAGATGTCGATCCCGCCGGTGGCCGCGGCTACTTCATCGGCGTGCGCGTCGACCGCGCGCTCGTCCAGGGCGTCGACCTCGGCGATCTCCGCACCGATCGGTCCGGCCACCGCGGCGAGGGTGGCGCGGGTCCGGCCGGCCAGGAAGACCCGGGCGCCCTGGGCCGCGTACGCCCGGGCGATCGCACCGCCGATGGATCCGCCGCCGCCGTAGATGATCGCTGTTCTGCCGTCGAGCATCATGTGTCGTCTCCTTCTCTCTCCCCTCTACAACCCGGGCCGGGCCGCGAACTCATCGGGCAGACCGAATTCGCGGTGCAACCCGTCGGTGAGGAACGAGACCACCTCGGCGATTTCCGTCCCGTCGAGCCGCAGCACATCGAGCCCGGCCCAGACGTACGCCTGCCGTTTCTCGTCCCACAGGTAGGTGCCGAAGGCGAGCTGACCGTTGGCGTGCGCGGGCTGGAAAAGCCACTGGTGTTGCAACGGGCCGGCCAGCAGGAACTCGCGGACAGCTGGCCGGCCGCGGTACCACTCGGGCAGCGGTGGCATCGAGTACGTGGCGTCGTCGGTCAGCAGGGCCACGATCGTGTCGACGTCCGCGGCTTGCCACGCGGACGCGTACCGGTCAGCCAGGTCTTTGATCTTGTCCTCCGGGACCGGATCGCCGGGCGCGGGCCGCCGCTCGGCCAGGGCGGCGCGGGCGCGTTGCAGGCTGCTGTTGACGGCCGCCACGGTGGTGTCGAGCTGGGCCGCGACCTCGGCGGCGGAGAAGCCGAGCACTTCACGCAGCAGCAACGCGGCCCGCTGCGGCCCGGAGAGATGCTGCAGCGCGGCGACGAACGCGAGCCCGATGCTTTCCCGCTGCTCGGCGGTCGCCGCCGGGCCGAGCCGCCGGTCCGGGTACGGCTCCAGCCAGGCCACCTCGGTGAGCGGCGCCCCCGGCCCGAGGTCGGCGGGCAGCTCCCGCCGGGCCCGCTGCTCGATGAGGGTGAGACAACGGTTGGTGGCGATCCGGAAGAGCCACGGCCGCAGAGCACCGGCCCGGAACGTGGACAGCCCGCGCCACGCCCGCACGAGCGACTCCTGCAGGGCGTCCTCGGCGTCGTGCAGCGAGCCGAGCATCCGGTAGCAGTGTGCGAGCAGCTCGGCGCGGTGTCCGCCGACGAGCCGCCCGAAGGCGTCGGCGTCGCCCGAGCGGGCGGCCGCGAGCAGGGCCGTCTGATCCATCCGACCATGGAACCAGAGCCCAACGAGCGAACGGTCGGCCGAGTCGCGCCGAAATAGGTCAGATCTTTTTGGTTCTTTCACCGATCGACCCTGGCGGCGGCCGCCGCGAGACTGGACCGGTGTCGGAATCCTCATGGTACGACCCCGAGCCCGTCCGGCCGCGACACCACGTCCGCCGGCGCGACAAGGTGGAGCTCGCCGTCGCTGTCCTGCTGCTCACCAGCCTGCTCGGCCTGCTCGCCGTCGGCGTGGCCTGCGACCGGCCGGGTTCCCCCAGGCCGGCCCCGAGCCCCTCACCCTGAGCCCGGCCGGTGGTGACCACTATGGTGTGCGCTTGGACACCACCGAGAACGCCGTAGCGCGAGCCAAGCAGCTCGTCGAGTCCGGGCAGTACGCCGCGGCGCTGCCGGTGCTGCGCGCGCACCTCGACGACCATCCCGAGGACGCCCAGGCCTGGCACCGGCTGGCGGGCGCGCTGATCGGCGCGGACGACTGGCCGGCGGCGATCGAGGCCGCCGACCGCGCCCTGGCCATCGAGCCGGACAACGGCATCGCCTACCGCATGCGGGCCGTCGCCGACCTCTCCCTGCAGCGGTGGCCGGACCTGCGGGACGACGCCCGCGAGGCGGTGCGGCTGCGGCCGGACGACGTGGAGGCGCTGACCCTGCTCGCGTTCGGCCTGATCCAGGCGGACCGGGACACCGCGCAGGCCCGGACGCTGCTCCGGCAGGCGCGCAAGCTCGACCCGGAACATCCGGCGGTCCGGCGCCTCGACCAGCACTTCGGCCCGGCCTGGATCCGTCCGCTGCTGCTCGCCGGCCCCGCGTTCGGGGTGGCGGGCTTCGCGCTGCTGGCCGGCCTCCTCGCCTTCAGCCCGAGCCGGACCGGCGAGCTCGAACACCTGGTGTGGACGGCGATCGCCGCTCTGGGCCTGGCGCTGCTGCCGCTGCTCGCGACGATCGGCGGTAAGTACGAGGGGATCGCGCCGCGGCCCCGGGCTGTGATTGCGGCGGCAGTGGCCGGCGCGGTGGCGGCCGGCGTCGGCATGGGGGTCATCGTCGGGCTGGCGGGTCAGGCTCTGGCGGTGGCCGGGGTCGGACTGGTGCTCGCGCTCCTGATCGCGCTGCGACTGCTCGTCCGGCGCCGCGCCACGTAACCAGGGTGGCGGGCGGGACCGTGCGATGGACACTCGGCCACCACGTGATCCCGCCCCTCAGCCGATCGGTGCTCAGCGGGCCGGCAGCCACTCCTGCCAGGTGGCGCGGTTCGCGTCCAGCCAGCGCTTGGCCGCGTCGTCGCGGGACAGCTTCTTGACGGTGATGTCCCGGGCGACCTCGTTCTGGTCGTCGTTGGTCCACCGGAAGTTCTTGATCAGGTCGGCCGCCGGGCTGCCCGAGTCGACGAACGACTTGCGGGCGATCTTGTCGAGGTCGTACGGCTGGTAGTCGCACGCCACCGTCTTGGGGTCGGAGTCACAGCCGGGCTTGTAGATCGGCAGCGGGATGTGCACCAGCTTGATCTCCGACAGCAGCCACTGCGGCGTGTAGAAGTAGCCGATCAGCGGCTTCTTGTCCTTCTCGGCCCGCTGGAACTCCGCGATGAGCGCGTCCTCGCTGCCCGCGTAGACCACCGAGAAGTCCAGCTTCAGGTTCTTGATCAGCGACGCGTCGTTGGTGACGAACGACGGGTCACCACCGAGCAGCTGACCCTTGCCGTCGGACTTGCTCGTCTTGAACTTGTCGGCGTACTTGTTGAGGTTCTTCCACTTCGTGATGTCCGGGTATTCCTTGGCCATCCACGGCGGCACGTACCAGCCGATGACGCCCTTGTTGCCGGTGAGACCCTGCTCGACCGCGACCTTCTTGTCGTCGATGTAGGTCTTCTTGAGGTCGTCGTGACCCCAGTTCTCCAGGATGGCGTCGACCTCGCCGCTGGCCAGGCCCTCCCACGAGGCGTCCTCGGTGAGGTCCTTCTCCACCACCGTGCAGCCCAGCTCCTGCTTGAGCAGGTAGCTCACCACCGCGACGTTGGCGGCGTACCCGACCCAGGGGTTCACCGCGATCGACACGGTGCCGCACGGGGTGCGCTCGACGCCGGGCGGGGCGACGATCGCCTCGGACGAGTTGCCGCAGGCGGTCAGGGCCAGCACGCTCACCAGGGCGGCCGCGGTGCGTGCGCGCATCGTTCTCCGTTTCACAGTCATCAGCGGCTTCACCACGTCGGCACCGGCCGCTCCCGGCTCAGCCGCTTGGCCAGGACCTCCTCGGTCAGGGCGACCAGGATGTGCTTCACCGACTCGCGGTAGCGCGCGTCGCACTCCAGCACCGGCACGCTCGGGTCGATGCCCAGCGCGTCGCGGACCTCCTCGAGGTCGAAGCGCTGCGACTGGTCGAAGGTGTTGACCCCGATCAGGAACGGGATGTCATGCTCCTCGAAGTAGTCGATCGCCGGGAAGCAGTCCTCGATGCGACGGGTGTCCAGCAGCACGATCGCGCCCAGCGCGCCGTCGACCAGGTCGTCCCAGAGGAAGGCGAACCGGTCCTGCCCGGGCGTGCCGAACAGGTAGAGCAGCAGCGCGTCGTCGAGGGTGATGCGGCCGAAGTCGAGGGCCACCGTGGTGGTGGTCTTGCCCGACACCGCCGAGGTGTCGTCGATGCCGATCGACCGCTCGGTCATCTCGGCCTCGGTGACCAGCGGCTCGATCTCCGAGATGGCACCGACGAAGGTGGTCTTGCCGACACCGAAACCGCCACTGATGACGATCTTGACCGCCACCGGCGGCAGCGGCGCCGGCTCACTAGAGCGCCCGAACACGATCCCTGATCCTCTCGATCAATGCGATGGGGAGCTCCCCGAGCTGCTCCTCGATCCGCAGGTAGCCGTCCGTCACCAGGTCGGCGACGATGACCCGGACCACGCCGAGCGGCACCCGCAGAGCCACCGAGAGGTCCGCGATGGACATCGGTGCCTGACACAGTTCGACGATGCGCCGCGACTCGAAGCGCAGCGGAGCCGACAGCGCGGCCGGGGCCGCGTGCAGCAGGGTCTCGATCCGCAGCCCGTCGTGCAGCGGGCGGGTGCGCCCGCCGGTCAGCATGAAGGGGCGGACGACCAGGTCGTCACCCGGTTCCGCGGCCGCGTGGGCCGGCGCGGGCGGGGGCTCCCGATGGGAGGGCACGACCGGCTCCGCGTACGGGATCATGCGAGGGTCCGGCCCCCACTCCCCCCGGTGACTCATCGGGGTAGGTACTGCCGGGACTCGGAGATCAGCGCCGGGGTGAGCAGGGCGCCGAACCTCTCCGCCAACAGGGATATCTCGTAGCCGACGAGACCCACGTCGCTGTCGCCGCCCGCGACGACACCCAGGCAGCTGCCGCCGGCGATGACCGACACCAGCAGGAAGCCTCGCCGCATCTCGATCATGATGAGCTTGAGCCCGTCGAAGTCGTAGCGCCGGGAGGCGCTGCGCGCCACGCTGGCCAGGCTCGACACGATCGCCGCCAGATGGTCGGCCTCGGCCCGGCTCAGCCCGTCGGAGCTGGCGATCAGCAGGCCGTCGGAGGACACCGCGACCGCGTCGCGGACCCCGTCGGTCTGGTGGACGAAGTTGCCCAGCAGCCAGTTGAACTGGTGCCGGTCGGCAGACGTGTCAACGCTCATGGGAACTTCTTTCGGCCTCGTCGCGGGGGTGGGGAGGGGCGGCGGTCATGGTCGGTCGGTGGCGTCGTTGCTGCCGCGCTGCATGCCGCTGCGGAAGGCGGTGAGCCGGGCGCGCACCTCGTCCGGCGAGTCGCTGACGGGGGCGGGCCGCTCGGCCGTCCGGGTGGGGACCGCGCCGGCGGACCGAGCGGGTGCCGACGCTTCCTTGCGGGCCCGCGGTGCTCGCTTCTTCAGGCCGTTCGGGGTGCGGTCGGCCTGGTCCGGCGGTGGCGCGAAGGAGTACATGTCCATGCCGAGCGTCGAGGCGGTCATCGCCTCCTCGTAGCGCGCGGTCGGCGAACCCGCGGCGGCCGGCTGCTGCTGCTCGGCGGGAGACGGCGGCTGACGCCGTACGGCTGGGCTGCCGGGGACGGTGACGTACTCGATCTTGCCGGGCCGGATCCGGCCGTCCGTCGCCGGCGGCGGCGGCGCGGCCGGCGGCAGGGTGAGGACCTGCGTCGCTGCCGG
>NZ_JBEZGQ010000402.1:0-7170 GCF_040650095.1 Actinoplanes sp. NPDC048791
GGTAGCTCGCCGACGCCAGCGGGGTGGACCGGCCGCCGCTCACCCGGCCGAGCTCGACCGTGTCGTCGGCCCGGCTCGCCAGGTAGTAGTGGCTGCCGTCGCCCTGGATCCGGGCCAGCACGGCGGTGGACGACCCCGTGTCCCCGGTGAGCTGCCTGACCCGGGTGCTGACCGAGTAGTCCGTCCAGGCCGCCTCGCCGGCCCGCGCGAGTGCCCGGGTGTCCGTCGCGCTCTGCTGCAGAACGCCGGTCCCGTCCGTGGCCACCGCCCAGCGCCCGCCGGTCGTCCGCCACCCGTTGGCGTCGCCGTCCTCGAAGTCGTCACTGAGCAGCACCGGCGCGGCGGCCACGGCCCCGGCCGGTGCGGGCTGCAGCAGCGCGGGCGCCGCAACGACCAGCAGCGCGACCAGGCCGGCCCCGAGCCGCCGGCGGGTCGACGGGGGAACGGCCGGTCCTGCGGATGCGCCCATGTCGCGCACTGTAGGACCGGCCATTCATCTCCGTCAATCAACTACCCGTCACTGCACCTGCAGGGGCACGACGTCCGGGGCGCCCAGCCGGGCCGCGTCCGCCGTCTCGTCGTCGGGCTGTTCCTGCGAGGCCCGTTCGGCCTCCACCCGGAGCCGGTAGTGCTCGACCTCCCGGTGCTGCTGCTCCTCGGACCAGCCGAGCACCGCACCCATCAGCTCCGCCGCCACCGGCGCCGCGGCCAGACCGCGGTCGAAGGTCTCGATCGAGATCCGGGTACGCCGGGTGAGCACGTCCTCCAGATGCCGGGCCCCCTCGTGGCTGGCCGCGTACGCGAGCTCGGCGCGCAGGTGGTCCTCCGCGCCCTCGACCGGCCGGGCCAGGTCCTTGTCGCCGGCGATCAGCTCCAGGATCTCGTGCACCAGCGAGCCGTAGCGGCCCAGCAGGTGCTCGATGCGGGCCACGTGCAGCCCGGACTCCTCGGCCAGCAGCCGGCGGCGGTTCCACAGGGCGGTGTAGCCCTCCGCCCCCAGCAGCGGCACCCGTTCCGTGCAGGAACGCGGCACCGAGCGGCCCAGCCCGTGCACCGCGGCGTCGACCGCGTCGCGGCCCATCACCCGGTACGTCGTGTACTTGCCGCCGGCCACCACGACCAGTCCCGGCGTCGGGCTGGCCACGGTGTGCTCGCGGGACAGCTTCGAGGTCGACTCCGACTCGCCGGACAGCAGCGGGCGCAGCCCGGCGTAGACGCCCTGCACGTCGGTACGGGTCAGCGGGGTGGCGAGCACCTTGTTGACCAGGTCGAGCAGGTAGTCGATGTCCGTGCTCGACGCCGCCGGGTGGGCCTTGTCCAGCGCCCAGTCGGTGTCGGTGGTGCCGATGATCCAGTGCCGGCCCCACGGGATGATGAACAGCACGCTGGTCGGCGTACGGCTGATCAGCCCGGTGGTCGACTGGATCCGGTCGCGGGGCACCACCAGGTGGATCCCCTTGGAGGCGCGGACGTGGAACTGGCCGCGCTCGCCGACCAGGGCCTGGGTGTCGTCGGTCCACACCCCGGTCGCGTTGATCACCTGCTGGGCGCGTACCTCGAAGGTGCGGTCGTGCTCCAGGTCGTGCACCCGTACGCCGGTGACCCGCTCACCCTCGCGCAGGAAGCCGACCACCTCCGTACGCGACGCGACGTGCGCGCCGTACGCGGCGGCCGTCCGGGCCAGGAACATGGTGTGCCGGGCGTCGTCGATCTGCGCGTCGTAGTACTGCAGCGCGCCGACCAGCGCGTCGCGGCGCAACGCCGGGCAGGCCCGCAGCGCACCACGCCGCGACAGGTGCCGGTGCCGGGGCAGGCCGGGTGCCGCCGCGGCCATCGTGTCGTAGAGCAGCACCCCGGCGCCGGCGTACAGACGCTCCCAGCCGCGGTGCTGCAACGGATAGAGGAAGGGCACCGGCCGGGCCAGGTGCGGCGCCAGCCGGGTCAGGATGAGGCCGCGTTCCCGCAGCGCCTCACGGACCAGCCCGAAGTCCAGCATCTCCAGGTAGCGCAGGCCGCCGTGGATGAGCTTGCTGGACCGGCTGGACGTGCCCGAGGCGAAGTCGCGCGCCTCGAGCAGGCCGACGGAAAGACCGCGGGTGGCGGCGTCGAGGGCGCTGCCGGCGCCCACCACCCCGCCACCCACGACGAGCACGTCGACCTCGTCGCCGGCCAGGGCGGTCAGTGCAGCGTCCCGGCCGGCCGGTGAGAGAGTCGTGTCAGTCAACGTCTACCCAATCGAGAGTGCGCTGGACGGCCTTCTTCCACTGGCCGTACCCCTTTTCCCGCTGTTCGTCGGACCAGGCCGGCTGCCAGCGCTGCGACTCGTTCCAGTTCTCGCGCAGCTCGTCGGTGTTCTTCCAGAAGCCGACCGCCAGCCCGGCGGCGTACGCGGCACCCAGCGCGGTGGTCTCGGCGACCACCGGCCGGCTCACCGGCACGCCCAGCACGTCCGCCTGGATCTGCATGCACAGGTTGTTGACCGTGATGCCGCCGTCCACCTTCAGCACGTCCAGCGTCACGCCCGAGTCCTGCGCCATCGCCTCGACCACGTCCCGGCTCTGGTAGCAGATCGACTCGAGGGTGGCCCGGGCGATGTGCGCGTCGGTGTTGAACCGGGACAGCCCGACGATCGCGCCACGTGCGTCCGAGCGCCAGTACGGCGCGAACAGCCCGGAGAACGCCGGCACGAAGGACACGCCACCGTTGTCCGGCACCGACGACGCCAGGGTCTCGCTCTCGGCCGCCGAGTTGATGATGTGCAACTGGTCGCGCAGCCACTGCACGGCCGAGCCGGTCACCGCGATCGAGCCCTCCAGGGCGTAGACCGGGGCCGAGTCGCCGAACTTGTAGCAGACCGTGGTGAGCAGGCCGTTGTCCGAGCGGACCAGCTCCGTACCGGTGTTGAGCAGCATGAAGTTGCCCGTACCGTAGGTGTTCTTGGCCTCGCCGGGCGCGAAGCAGACCTGGCCGAACATGGCCGCCTGCTGGTCACCCAGGTCGCCGGTGAGCGGGACGTCGCCGCCCAGCGGGCCCGGCGCGTGGGCCATGCCGTAGGTGTTCGGGTCGGACGACGGCCGGATCTCCGGCAGCATCCGCCGCGGGATGTTGAAGAACCCCAGCAGCTCGTCGTCCCAGTCCAGGGTCTCCAGGTTCATCAGCATGGTCCGGCTGGCGTTGGTCACGTCGGTGATGTGGTTGCCGCCGTCGACCCCGCCGGTGAGGTGCCAGAGCAGCCAGCTGTCGGTGTTGCCGAAGACGGCGTCGCCGCGCTCGGCCGCTTCCCGGACCCCGTCGACGTTCTCCAGGATCCACTGGATCTTGCCGCCGGAGAAGTACGTCGCCGGCGGCAGCCCGGCCTTGCGGCGGATCACGTCGCCGCGCCCGTCGCGGTCCAGCGCCGAGGCGATCCGGTCGGTGCGGGTGTCCTGCCAGACGATCGCGTTGTAGTAGGGCCGCCCGGTGCGCCGGTCCCAGACCACGGTGGTCTCACGCTGGTTGGTGATGCCCAGCGCGGCCAGGTCGCTGGCCTGCAGGTTGGCCTTCTGCATGGCGGTACGGATGACCGAGACCGTCCGGTCCCAGATCTCGATGGGGTTGTGCTCGACCCAGCCGGCCTGCGGCAGGATCTGCTCGTGCTCGAGCTGGTGGCGGCCGACCTCGTTGCCGCCGTGATCGAAGATCATGAAGCGGGTGCTGGTGGTGCCCTGATCGACGGCACCGACGAAATCAGCCACGGTTTGCCTCCACACGCTCGGGGTTGGGGGTCGGCAGCTCGCCCGGCTCCTGGGCGGCCGCGGACGGCAGGAACCGGCCGACCAGGCCCTGGTAGAGCCCGGCGCCGAGGATCCCGCCCACGATGGGCCCGACGATCGGGATCCAGAAGTACAGATAACCCGTCTGGTCGCGGAACGCGCCACCGTAGCCGGTGAAGAAGCTGGCGAGTCGCGGTCCGAAGTCACGCGCGGGGTTGATCGCGTAGCCGGCGTTGGTGCCCCAGGCCATGCCGATGGCCACGACGAGCAGGCCGATGATGAACGGCGCCAGGTTGGCCGCCGGCGGGGTGCCGGCCGCGTCGGTGATGGCCAGGATGAGGAACAGCAGGATCGCGGTGCCGATCACCTGGTCGCGCAGCGCACCCCACTCACCGACCGGTAATGTCCCGTTGCCCGGCAGGGTGGAGAAGACGCCCTGGGTCTTGACGGTCAGTCCGGGGTCGGCCGCGTGCAGGACCTCGGTGTAGTTCCACCGCACCAGCAGGGCGGCGACGAAGGCGCCGAGGAACTGCGCGAGCGAGTACGGGGCCACCTTGCGCCACTCGAAGCCCTTGAAGACCGCGAGCGCGATGGTGACGGCGGGGTTGAGGTGCGCGCCGCTGATCCGGCCCGCGACGTAGACGCCGAGCATGACGCCCAGCCCCCACGCCCAGGCGATGCTGTCGTGGTCGCCGATGCCGCCGCCCGCCACCTGAGCGACGACGCCGACGCCGAAGAGAATGAGGATCATGGTCCCGGCGAACTCGGCGGCGCATTCGCCGAGTAGTCCCGGGATCTTCAGACGTTCTGCCATGTGCCCTCCAGGGTCTGATGTGCTCAGACGCTAGGGACGGGCATGGAGGCGGGCAATGAACGCCGTTCGGCATTGTCGAACGTCGGACGTGACCACGCGGTAACGGATTGGCATAGCATCCGAAACATGCCGGGGACGGTGCAGTCCATCGAACGAGCAGCCGCGATCCTGCGGATGCTCGCCGGAGGCACGGGCCGCCTCGGCCTCGGCGAGATCGCCCGGTCCCTCGATCTGGCCAAGGGCACCACCCACGGCATCCTGCGCACCCTGCAGGTCGTCGGCTTCGTCGAACAGGACAAAGCGTCCGGGCACTACCAGCTCGGCGCAGCCCTGCTGCACCTGGGCACCAGCTATCTGGACATCAACGAACTACGTTCCCGCTCGATCAACTGGGCCGACCCGCTGGCCGCGCGCAGCGGGGAGGCCGTCCGGATCGGCACGGTCCTCGAAGGGCGGGTGCTGGTCGTACACCACGTGTTCCGGCCCGACGACACGTTCCAGACCCTGGACATCGGCACGCTGCTGCCGCTGCACGCCACCGCCCTGGGCAAGGTGCTGCTCGCGTACCGGTCGGCCGGGGCGCCGGGGGAGCTGGAGCAGTTCACCCGGCGCACGGTGGTGGCCCCGCGCGACCTGGCGCTCGCCCTCGACGAGGTGCGCGCGGCCGGCTGGGCGGCCGAGATCGAGGAGCTGACCCTCGGCCAGGCGGCGATCGCCGCGCCGATCCGGGGGTACGGCGGCCTGGTGGTCGGCGCGATCGGCATCTCGGGGCTCGTCGAACGGATCTGCGACACCAGGTACCGGCCGCACCCGCGACTGGTCGGTTACGTCCGGGACGCCGCCCGCGCGGTCTCCCGGGACCTCGGAGCCGCCCGGCACTGATTTTCTGGGGAGGGACCATGACCGAGAGTTATGTCATCGCGATCGACCAGGGCACCACGTCGACGCGGTGCATCGTCTTCGACCGGCGCGGCCAGCTCGTCTCCCTGGCCCAGCAGGAGCACAAGCAGTACTTCCCGCGGCCCGGCTGGGTCGAGCACGACGCGGCGGAGATCTGGCGCAACGTGGAACGGCTGGCCCCGCTCGCCCTGAGCCGGGCCGGAATCAGCACCGAGCAGGTCGCGGCGGTCGGCATCGCCAACCAGCGGGAGACCACGGTGCTCTGGGACCGGCATACCGGGGTGCCGATCGGGCGGGCCGTCGTCTGGCAGGACACCCGTACCGACACCCTGGTCAACACCCTGCTGGGTGAGCCCGGGGCGGACGAGGTGCAGCACCGCAGCGGGCTGCCGCTGGCCACCTACTTCTCCGGCCCGCGGCTCAACTGGATCCTGAACCACACCCCCGGCCTGCGGGAACGCGCCGAACGCGGGGACGTGCTGTTCGGCACGATGGAGACCTGGCTGATCTGGAACCTGACCGGCGGGCTGCACGTCACCGACGTGACCAACGCCAGCCGGACCATGCTGCTCGACGTGCGCACCCTGCAGTGGTCCGAGCAGGCGTGCGAGTTCTTCGGCGTGCCGCGGGCCATGCTGCCCGAGGTGCGCCCGTCGGTCGGGGTGTTCGGCACGGCCACCGCGGCGTTCCCCGGGGTGCGGATCGGTGCGGCGCTGGGCGATCAGCAGGCGGCGCTGTTCGGGCAGACCTGCTTCACCCCGGGCGAGGCCAAGTGCACGTACGGCACCGGCAGCTTCCTCCTGCTCAACACCGGTACGGAACTCGTCCGCTCGACGCACGGGCTGCTCAGCACGGTCGCGTACCAGCTCGCCGGCGAACCCGCCCAGTACGCCCTGGAAGGCTCGATCGCCATCACCGGCTCGCTGGTGCAGTGGTTCCGGGACCAGCTCGAACTGATCGCCACCGCGCCCGAGATCGAGACGCTGGCCCGCACGGTCGACGACAACGGCGGTTGTTACATCGTCCCGGCCTTCTCCGGCCTGTACGCCCCGCACTGGCGCAGCGAGGCGCGTGGGGTGATCGTGGGGCTGACCTCGTACATCACCAAGGGTCACCTGGCCCGGGCGGTGCTGGAGGCGACCGCCTGGCAGACCCGCGAGGTGGTCGACGCGATGAACGCCGACTCCGGCCTGGCCATGACCACGCTCAAGGTGGACGGTGGGATGACCGCCGACAATCTGCTCATGCAGTTCATCGCGGACGTACTGGACGTGCCGGTGGTCCGCCCGCTGGCCAGTGAGACGGTGTCGCTGGGGGCGGCGTACGCGGCCGGCCTGGCCGTCGGGCACTGGCCGGACCTGGAGGACCTGCGGCGCAACTGGCACCGCGCGGCCCAGTGGATGCCGGCGATGGACCCGGCCGTCCGCGACCGCGAGTACGACAACTGGCGGCGGGCCGTCGAGCGCACCTTCGACTGGATCAAGCCGGCCTGATCGGCAACACTTTTGACACATCGATGAAATCAGCGGTCTTGCCTGCCCGGGAGGACCGGCCGACACTGTGTCGCATGGTAATTGCACCAATAGTGCAAGAAGCCTTCCGGTACGGCCGGGACGCCGCGCGTGACGACGCGGCGCTCCGGACCCTGCTCGCCGACCTGGTCCCGGGCCTGCCGGCCGAGGTCGCCGCCGCGGTGCTCACCCT
>NZ_JBEZGQ010000403.1:0-7157 GCF_040650095.1 Actinoplanes sp. NPDC048791
TCAGATTCCGGTGAAGATCCGGTCCGGTTCCGGTGCGTCCCGGAGCCGGTGTCCCGGAGGCCGGCGGCGACGTCGGCAGAGTGGGCGGCGCGGTCTCGCCGGGGGTGACCGTGGCGGTGGCCCCGGGCACGGCGGAGGCCGTTGCCGTCGGGGCCGAGGTCGGCGGGGTGCCGTCGGTGCTGATGACCACCTTGTCGATGTCCGGCGCGGCGCCGACCGAGTTGGCGAAGGCCACGTTGTTGTCGCCGGCGCGCAGCGTCGCGGTGAGCCGCAGGGTGGCCGGCCGGGACGTGCCGCGGGTGCCGGGGAAGACGATGGCGGTGGGGACGGCACCGTTCACGCTGATCTGCGCGGTCCGGCTGCGCTCCGCGGTGTACGTGACGGCCAGGCGGGCCGGTCCGTCCTTCTCGGCCACCACTCCGGTGATCGTGAGGACGCCCTGGCCGCCGATGCCGGTGACCCGGCTGCCGCCGGAGCAGCGCCGGCAGTCGACGGTGTGGGCGCCGCCGGCGAAGGTGTTGACGGAGGCTTCGGCCTCGTACGTCGTGGTGCCGGCGCTGGCACTGGCCGCGACGGCGATTCCGGCGACGACGGTGACGACGGCCATGCCGCCGACGATGAGGACGGGTCTGCGCATGGTGATCCGAATCGTTGGGGGTGAAGTGGGGAGGGCGGTCCGGCGCAGACGGTAACGTCCCTTTTCGACATAGGTCTATTAGCTTCGGCTTAAATCTGGCAAGACCGGTGAACAGGGTTGACGGAGCGCACCGATGGGCAAGACTGAGAGTTATGGTCTTCCCATCCGAGAACCGTCCGCTCACCCCCGCCGAGGACGCGCCACCGCCGCTCCCGCCGGAGCTGGCCGGGACGCTGGCGGGTCTCGAAGGCGCTGGTGAGGCGCCGCCCCGCCGGGAGTCGCCGCGGGTGCCGCGGACCCGTACCAGTGCGGTCTGGTTCGGGGTGTGGGCCGGCGCCGTCGGCCTGATCCTGCTGATCATCTTCGTGGCTCAGAACACCGGCAACGTGCGGCTGAGCTTCCTCTGGTTCGACGGCCAGATCCCGCTGGCGCTGGCGATGCTGATCGCCGGGGTGTGTGGCGCGTTCGTCGCGATGGCGGTGGCCTCGGTCCGGATCATCCAGCTGCGCCGGCTGGTCCGCCGCCGCTGAGCACCACTTGACTCCGTCCGGCCTGACGCCGGGCGGAGTTTTTCGCGCCTTGACATGTGACCCAATGGTCACATAACTTGGCGTCATGACGGACGACGACGACCGGGTGTTCAAGGCACTCGCCGACCCGACCCGTCGCTTCCTGCTCGACCTGCTCTTCACCCGCGAGGGCCGCACGCTCACCGAGCTCGAGTCCGAGGTGGAGATGACCCGCTTCGGCGTGGCCAAGCACCTCAAGGTGCTCGAGGAGGCGGGGCTGGTCGTGGTCCGCCGCGCGGGCCGGGAGAAGTTGCACTTCCTCAATCCCGTGCCGATCCGGCTGATCCACGACCGCTGGATCGACAAATACACCGAGCGTCACGTGACGGCGCTCGTCGATCTCAAGAACGCGCTGGAGGACGAGACATGACCACCGAGACGACCGCCCTGCCGACCCAGGTCTACCGCGTGTGGATCAAGGCCACGCCGGAGAAGATCTGGACCGCGATCACCGACCCGGAGTGGACCGTGAAATACGGCTACGCCGCCCCGGCCCACTTCGACCTCAGGCCCGGCGGCGAATACCACTCGGACGCCACCGACGAGATGCGCGAGTTCGGCAAGGAGAACGGCTTCCCGATCCCGGACCGCATCGTCGACGGCGAGGTCGTGGAGAGCGACCCGCCCCGGCTGCTGGTGCAGACCTGGCGGATGCTTATGGACCCGGCGACGGCCGCGGAGCCGTACACGACGCTGACCTACCTGATCGAAGAGCTGAAGTCCCAGCCCGGCGTCTGCCGCCTGACGGTCACCCACGAGATGGCCGGTGCCCCGGCCACCGCGACGATGGTCGCGGGTTCCCCGCTCGACGAGGCGGGTGGCGGTGGCTGGGCCTGGGTGCTCAGCGACCTCAAGTCGGTCCTGGAGACGGGTACGGCGCTGAGCGGCCGCTAGCCACCAGGGGATGCCGGCCCGCCCGCCGGGCCGGCATCGTCAGCTGAGCCAGTCCTCGGTATGCCGGTGCCGCCCCAGCCCGATCGCGTCGAACTCGTCGTGGTGACCTTCCCGGCCGGCCCCCAGCCGGGCCAGCACCTGCGAGATGGGGCTTCCCGCGGGAGCGAAGTGCTCGTCCTCGCCGACGAACAGCGGCCCCAGCGCCAGCCGGCCACTCATCCACAGGGCCGCACGCTGGGTCCCCACGCCGCCGAAGAACTCCGCTTCGACATAGGCGACGGCTCCGGCGACCCGCTCGGGCTCGAAGCCGGCCGGCAGCTTCCAGAAACCGAGCGCCTCGCTCGTCGGGCCGCCGCCGGCCGCGTCGAACAGCTCGTCGGTCATGGGGATCAGCGAAAGTCCGGCGCTCAACGGCACCAGAGCGGCGACCGGCCACCGGTCCACCACCGGCCGCAGAACGCCGGGATCGCCGATGAACGCTTCAAGCGTGTACCCCAAAGCCCACTCCTCGGGTTGACTCAAGTTGCCAGTCTCCAGGAATGCCGACAGCGATCGATGCGGCCACGCTGCGCCGCGTGGTGAGTCACCCGGCGGTCTGGTGCGTACCGGTGGCGGTCCTGCTGGTCTGGGCGGCGATGCCGTTCAACGAGGGCTACTACGAGTACTGGGTCAACTTCGACCCGCAGGGCGACGGCCAGCAGCTGGAGTGGCAGCAGACCACGCGCATCTTCCGGCACACCTCCGGCATGCTCTGCGGCCACCTCCTGGCCCTGGTCGTGGGCGTGGCCCTGAGCCGGCGGCACCGGCACGCGATCGCCCTGCCGATGGCGATGGCGGTCGGTGTGGCGCTGGCCGGGGTGTCGCTCGTCGTGGCCTTGCCCCTGCTGTCGTCCCCGGTCCTGGCCCGGGTCGTGCTGGGCGAGCTGGCCGCCTTCCCGCTGTACGCCGCGGCGGGAGTCGGACTGGGCATCCTGATCAGCAGGAGTAGGCGCCTGCACAAGCGCAGAAGGCCGCTGGTGCCGCTCTTCCTGATGTTCTGGAGCGTGACCACCCTGACCGGGCTGGTCCAGGACGACGAGTTCGACGCCTGGCCGTGGTTGCTGTGGGCGGTCCCGTTCGTGGCGGCGGGCGCGGCGATCGCCCTGGCCGGGTTGTCGGCCGACGTGTGGGAGTTCCCGCCCGTACCGGTGGGAGACATGGGCCGATCCGCCACCGTCGCCCTGCTGGTCAGCGCGGCCGCGTACGCGTTGATCTTGAATTTGCTCGCCGTCACACGTCGTTCCGGTGACCGGCCGCCCGCCGGCAGTCCTGCAGCCGGCTCCGGGCCGACTGGAGACGCTCACCCATGACCAGCAGGAAGCGGCTGGTGAGCTCGAAACCCAGCGCCGGGTCCCGCTGGCACAGGGCCCGGACCAGGGGCCCGTTGAAGGTCAGCGTGTGCGCGGTGCTGGTCGCGACAGCCCCGAAATGCCACCGGTACGGCGGGAACAACCACGACCACCCGAGCACGGCCCCGGGCTTGAGCGTCTCCAGCACGAAGTTGTCGTAACCGGGCACCTCGGCGTCCAGGTACACCCGGCCGTCGGTGATCAGCCAGAACTGCTCGGCCGGCGTGCCCTGACCGAAGATCCGGTTCCCGGCGTGGAACATCGACCGGCTGGTCAGCGGGGCGAGCAGGCTGAGCTGATGCTCGGTGAGCCCGGCCAGGAACGGCTGGTCGGCCAGCATCTCGACGGTGGTGAACATGAGCCCAGCACACCGCGGGCACCGACACCGGCGTGAGGGCCACATGTCGGGTCCCGCCGGGTCCAAAGGCCCGTCAGACCCAGTTCACCGGATTTCCCGTCGCCAGCGATGCGGCACACAGCCGCCGCAGCGTCCCCACCATGCGGGCGAAGTCCGCCGCCGTACGCGACCTGACCTGTACGGTCAGTCGCTGCGGTGGCACGGGCAGATAGTTCGCGATCGGCGTCGTTGCCAGCCGTACTGTCTGCCCGTCACCGGTGAGCTCCAGCTCGCCACCGGGCAGCACGCGCTGCTCGAACCGGCGCGCCCGGAACACCGTGGCCGGCGGTTCCGCGCGATTGTCGACAACGAAGAAGCCGTCGGGGCCGACTCCCAGGTTGTAATGCCCCCAGGCGAACACGCCGCGATAGCTCTTGAGGTAGCTGTAGAACGCGTCGCCGGTCGCCTCGTCGACCAGGACGATCTCGTCCGACAGCCGGGCCCGGTGCTCGAAGTGGTCCAGCTCGGCCAGGACGGCGGGCACCTCAGCGGCGGGAATCCAGCCGTCGTTGGTCTGCGGCAGATAGCTGAGCAGCGTGGGGAAGGCGGAACCGTCCGCCTCCCGCAGGGCCTGCTGGAAGTACCGCACGCCGGCCCAGGCGCCGATCTCCTCGCTCAAAAACTGCATGTTCTTGTGCGGGCAGCCGTGCTCGAGCCAGTGCTGGACGTCGCCGTGCTGGTCCGCGTTGCTGCGGTCCCAGGGCTCCAAGAAACCGAGCCGGCCGTCCTCGTCGAACCCGACCGGCCCGACCGGCGGTACGGCCAGCCCGTCCTGCCAGCACCGGCAGTACACGTACGCCTGGACTCCCATGGCCGCCAAGTATGGGCGACCAACCGTCAGTGCCGGTCCGGCGTCACGATGTCCCCGGCGGCGTGGACGGCGTCGAGGAAGCGCCGGAAGACCGGCCAGGGGAGTGCCCAGCGGCCGTGCATGGTCAACGTCACGTGGTCGGCCGGCATCGGGACGAACGGCCCGTCCTCCGGTGAGGCGTCGGGGATGCGGACGTCGAGGAAATTGTTCGCGGTGACGTCCGGGTCGACCTCGTACAACTCGTAACACCACGAATCGATGTCGCCGTAGTGGAACTGGTTGACCACGAACTGTTGGCTCCCGTGAGACCAGGTGTTGAGCGTCAACGGGAGGGCTGTTGCCTCGGCTGACCGGTCGCGCTCCTCGTCGACCAGGTCGCCGCTGGAGTCGAGCTGGTCGATGAACTTTGTCAGGACGAGCCAGGGCAGGACGCCGCCGCCGGCACGGACCACCACGTGTTGAGCCGGCCTCGGCGTGAAGGTCCCGTCCGGCGTCGCGTCGGGGATGTCGACGGCCAGGTAGGGCCTGGTGCCGGGCGGTCCGGTCAGTCCGGTCAGCTCGTAGTGCCAGGCATCGTCGGGAAGGCTGTACATCGAGATGATCTCGTACTGCTCGCCGCCGAAGGACCAGATCCCCATCGCCGGATGATCGCAGCTTCCGCCAGGGATGCCGAGGAAACCGCCTCTGACCTGGGACGATGCGCGTGGAGCGGGCGACGAGAATCGAACTCGCGTAATCAGTTTGGAAGACTGAGGCTCTACCATTGAGCTACGCCCGCATGCGCCGCACCACGGTGCCGCGCGTGCCCCACACTACTGAATGCCGTCGCGGCATGCGAACCCGATATCCCCCGCGTGGCGCACCCGGGTGACGCCGCGGCACACGACACGCGGCGGACCGCATACACTTGCCGTCGCCACGGGGTGTGGCGCAGCTTGGTAGCGCACTCGCTTTGGGAGCGAGGGGCCGTGGGTTCAAATCCCGCCACCCCGACTTCACCAACATCGAAGAGATCCATCAAGGAGTACGCCTGTGAAGAGCACCGTCGAGACTCTGAGTCCGACTCGGGTGCGGCTCGCCATCGAGGTGCCGTTCGACGAGCTGAAGCCCAGCCTGCTGAAGGCGTACCGCGAAATCGGTTCTCAGGTCCAGATCCCCGGCTTCCGCCGGGGCAAGATCCCCGCCGCGGTCATCGACCAGCGCGTCGGCCGGGGCACGGTCCTCAACGAGGCCGTCCAGGAGGCCATCCCGCAGCAGATCCTCGCCGCGGTGCGCGAGCACGACGTCAAGACGCTGGGCCGGCCCGAGGTGGAGATCACCGAGTTCGCCGACAACGAGCCGCTGAAGTTCACCGCCGAGGTCGACGTCCGGCCGGAGATCTCGATTCCCGACCTGTCCGGCATCTCCGTCACGGTGCCGGCCGTGGAGATCGGTGACAACGAGATCGACGAGCAGATCAACGGCCTGCGGGAGCGTTTCGCCACCCTCAAGACCGTGGACCGCCCGGCCGAGGAGGGCGACTACGTCCAGCTCGACCTGCGCGCGACGGTCGACGGCGAGGAGGTGCCCGGCGGCTCCGCGACGAACATCTCGCACGAGGTCGGCAGCAAGCAGCTGCTCCCGGGCCTCGACGAGGTCCTGGTCGGCCTGGTCGCCGGCGCCGACGCCACCTTCACCACCCAGCTCGTCGGCGGCGACTTCGCCGGCCGCGACGCCGAGGTGTCGGTCAAGGTCAACTCGGTCAAGGACAAGCAGCTGCCCGAGATCGACGACGAGTTCGCCCAGCTGGCCAGCGAGTTCGACACCCTGGATGAGCTGAAGAACGACCTGCGGGAGCGGCTCGGCAAGGTCAAGAAGGTCGAGCAGATCTACGCCGCCCGTGACGAGGCGCTCAAGCAGCTCGTCGAGGCCGCCGAGATCCCCGCTCCCGAGGGCATCGTCAAGGACGAGGTCGAGGGCCGCAAGCAGGCCATGACCGACCAGCTCGAGCGCATCGGCGCCACCCTGGAGGACTACCTGACCTCCGAGGAGAAGACCGAGGAGCAGATCGACACCGAGCTGACCGAGGCGGCCACCGAGGGCGTCCGGATCCAGCTGCTGCTCGACACCATCGCGGACGCCGAGGACATCCAGGTCTCCGACGACGAGTTCGGGCACGAGATCGTGCACCGCGCCCAGCGCGCCCAGATGCAGCCGCAGCAGTATTACGACCAGCTCGTCCAGTCGGGGGCGGCCGCGGCCGTCTTCGGCGACGTGCGCCGCGGCAAGGCTCTGGCCAGCGTCATGGAGCGGGTCACGATGAACGACTCCGCCGGCAACACGCTCTCCCTCGATGACCTCCGCGAGGCCTCCGAGGACGAGCACGCCGGTCACAACCACTGAGCTGGTGCCATGGACCGGCCGCCGCGCGACGCCTACGGGGCCCGGCGGCCGCGCGATTTACGGGGCCGGCCGGAGCGGG
>NZ_JBEZGQ010000404.1:0-7132 GCF_040650095.1 Actinoplanes sp. NPDC048791
GCGACCATCGACCGGGCGCTGGCCGGCTGGTCGGCCGTGGTGGCGCCGGCCCGGATCCTGGCCATCGTGGACGCCTCGGACAGCATGCGTACCCCGGTGCCCACCGCCCGCAACGCCAGCCGGATGCAGGTGACCCTGGCGGCCGCCCGCAGCGGCCTGGGTCTGTTCAGCGATGACTGGCAGGTCGGGCTCTGGCTGTTCGCCGCCGGCGCGGGCCCCGGCAACCACCGCGAACTGGAGCCGATCGGGCCGCTGACCGACAACCGTGACGACGTCACCGCGGCGCTGAGCGGCATCAAGCCCGCCGGTGGCGACGCCGGGCTCTACCGCACGATCCTCGACGGCTACCGCGAGGTGCAGAAGGGCTGGCAGGCCGGCCGGGTCAACTCCGTGCTGGTGATGACCGACGGCGCCGACGCGGGGCAGAAGGCCGGCGACATCAAGCTGGAGCAGCTGCTCACCCAGCTGGACGAGGCGAAGAGCACGGACAAGCCGGTCCAGGTCATCGTGGTCGGGGTCGGCGACGCGGTGGACGAGGCGCCGCTGGAGCGGATCACCCAGGTGACCGGCGGGGGCGTCTTCGTCGCCGAGGACCCGGCCCAGATCGGCGCGGTCTTCCTCCAGGCCCTCTCCCTGCGGACCGCCAGCACCCGCTGAGTCGACATTGCACGGACGCACCGGCCGGCCCGGTGCGGACGGGCGCTGTCGGACATCCGTACGCGTGCGGGGTTCACCCGGCGCGGGCCGGCCGCTAGGTTGGCCGGATGCGACGGACGAGATCGATCTTTGTCGGTGCCCTGCTCGCTCCCGTGGCCGTGCTGAGCCTGGTGCTGAGCACCGGTGGCGCCGCGACCGCGATCGCCAACGGCGAGCCGGTGCCGGACGGCAAGTACCGGTTCTCGGTCAAGCTGACCATGACCGGCATCCCCACGGCGAGCGGCGGACGCCGTAACAGCGCCTGCTCGGGCGCCCTCATCGCGCCGCAGTGGGTGATCACCGCCGGGCACTGCTTCCGGGACGCCAACAACGTGCGGGTCAACTATCCGGTCGCCGACCTGACCACCGCGACGGTGGGCCGCACGGATCTGACCGGCACCGGCGGCCACGAGCTCAAGGTCGTCGCGGTGATCCAGTCACCGACCGCGGACGTCTCGCTCGCCCGGCTGGAGCAGCCGGTCCGCGACGTGCGGCCGCTGCGCATCGGGCACCGGGCCCCGGAGATCGGCGCCGTCGTCCGGGTCACCGGCTACGGCTCCACCACGAGCGTGAGCCCGGCGCCGGTGACCCGGCTCCGGACCGGGCAGATGACGGTGGTCTCGCTGAGTGATTCCGTGACCGGCCTGCAGGGGTACGCTCCCCAGCCCGACACCACGCCGTGCCCGTACGACTCCGGGGCCCCGTTCTTCCTGGAGCGCGGCAAGGCCCGCCCGGTGCTGGTGTCGGTGGTCAGCAACGGCCCGAGCTGCCCGCACACCGCGGTGGAGAACAGTGCCCGCACCGACAACATCGCCGGATGGATCCGCGAGAGCATCCGCTCGGGCGGCGCCTCCTGACGCCGTCCCGCGCGGCGGGGGTGGATCGGGCGCCGGTGCCGCGGGGTTCTGCGATACCGTTTGGCGGTCGGCCGCCGCGTCGCCCGGGTCGGTGCCGATCCACGCGGCCGCCGTCAGCTCAGGGAGTCACGATGTCCGAGTCGAGTGCCGGTTCCGAAGCGACCACCGGCGAGCCCGCCGAGCAGGAGCCCGAGGTGGAGGTCTTCGCCAACCGGGCCGAGCGCCGGGCCAAGGGCAAGAAGGGCTCCGGCGGCGGTGGCGAGGTCTTCAGCAAGGGTCAGCAGCCGGTCGGCCGCGGCTCGGTGCAGAGCCCGCGCCAGTACGGCAACCGCCGCAGCGGCTGATCCGCGCCGTCACGCCACGGCGGTGACCGTGGCGTCCGCACCACCGCGCCAGAGCAGTCCGGCCTCGGTGAAGCCCGCCGTCCGCAGCGCCGTCAGGTGCCAGCCGGCCGGCGGGGTCCACTCCGAACTGCCGTGCGCGGTGGGATAGATCTTCTCCCGTTCGGCATGCAGGGGCGCCAGCCGTGGGTCGGCGGCCACGCGCGTCCACCAGTCCCGCCAGGACAGCGCCGCGCCGGTCCCGTAGCGGGCCTCGCGGCGGCTGTCCGCCCTGGTGAGCAGCTGCTTCGTCAGCTCCGGCAGTCCCTCGTCGGGCATGTGGTCGGCGTTGGCAAAGATGCCACCGGCGCGTAGTACGTCGTGGAGCTCGGCGTAGAGCACGGTGAGCCGGTCCGGCGTCAGCCAATGCAGCGCGGTCGCGGTCAGCACAGCGTCGTAGTGCCGGTGTGGCAATGCCTCGGCCCAGGACGGCTGATTGAGGTCCGCGGCGATGATCCGGGCCCGGCCGTCGAGGGATGCCCCGGCCAGGGCCAGCAGCACGGGGTCCTGATCCACCACGGTGACCCGCGCCTGCGGGAAGCGCGCGAGGGTCCGCAGCGCGATCGTGCCCGTGCCGCCGGCCAGGTCGAGAACCTCGGGCCGGTCGTGCGGGGTCACCGCCTCGACGGCGTCGAGCATCGCCGTGATCCGGTGTTCCCGGTCCGGCAGGTATGCCTCCTGTTGCCGGTCCCAGCTCTCCTGCCACGCGTCCGCCACCTCGGCGAGGTAATGAGTCATGCCCGTCACGGTACTTACCGACGGGCCCTCGGTCCAGACTTGTTGCCAAGAATGTGCAACAGTGTCGACGGTGGCAGTCGGGTCACCGCGACGCCGGCCAGGCACAGTGCGCCGCCGAGGAACGCCAGCGGGGCGGGCACCTCGCCGAGGAACAGCCAGGACAGCAGCACCGCGATGCCCGGGACCAGATAGGACGAGGAGCTCAGCCCGCCCGCGCTCATCCGGTTGAGCGCGTACGCCCAGGTCGCGAAGGCGATCGCGGTGGGGAACAGGCCGAGGTAGACGACGCCGAGCGTCGCGCTGCGCGGTGCCTCCCCGAGCTCGGTGAGCAGGTCTGCGGTGAACGGCAGGCAGGCCACGGTGCCGGCCAGGCAGCCGAGCCAGGTCGCGGTGAACGGGTCGACGTCGTGCAGGGCCTGCTTCTGCAGCAGGGCTCCGACGGCGTACAGGGCGGCGGCGCCCAGGGCGAGCAGGACGCCGATCGCGTCGTGCCGCCCGGTTGAAGTGGCGACGGCGATCGTGACGACACCGGAGAAGGCGATCACCAGGCCGGCGACCAGGCCGCGGGGAAAGCCCTCCTTGAGGTAGACGCCGGCCAGCACGGCGATCAGGATCGGGCCGACGTTGACCACCAGGGCCGTCGTGCCGGCGTCGAGGTGGTGTTCCGCCGCGTTCAGCACCACCGCGTACAGGCCGAACCACAGCACGCCGTACCCGATGACCAGCAGCAGCGGACGGCCGCGGGGCAGGCGCCGGGGCCGCATCGCGGCGACCAGGCTCAGCGCCGCGGAGCCGGCGGCGAGCCGGCCCAGCGCCATCGCGCCCGGGGTGTAGTGACCGCCGACGGAACGGATGACGATGAAGGCCGAGGCCCACAGGATCATGGTGACGGCGGTGGCGAGCAGGGGCAGGCTGGGAGTGCGCATCACCCCAATCTGGCCGGGTCACCCGATTAAGCACAAGCAAGTGTTCCTACCGCACCGTTAAGCCCTGCTGTACGGTGACCACCATGCTGGACCTGCACCGACTGCGCATCTTCCGGGCCGTGGTGGCGAGCGGCTCGGTCAACGCCGCCGCGGCCAATCTCGGCTACACCCCCTCGGCGGTGAGTCAGCACGTCACCGCCCTGCAGCGGGAGACCGGCCTGGTCCTGCTGGCCCGCAGCGGCCGGGGGATCGAGCCCACCTCGGTCGGGCTGGCGCTGGCCGAGCAGATCGACGGGGCGCTGAGCCGGCTCGGCGACGTCGAGGCCTTCGTGGCCGATCTGCGCGACGGGCGCACCGGTTCGCTGTCCATGGCCTACTTCCCGTCGGTCGGCGCCGCGTGGCTGCCCGCCGTGGCCCGTACGCTGCTGCGGCGCTTCCCGGACATCCGGCTCGATCTGGAACTGCGCGACGACTTCACCGCCGGTGCCGCCAAGCGCGTCGACATCCAGCTGCTGGTGGCCCCGGCGGACTTCGCGGGCAGCCGGGACACCCGCGTGCATCACCTGCTGGACGACCCGTACGTGGTGGTCGTGCCGCCGGGGCACCCGCTGGCCGGCGCGGACGCGGTGGAGCTGGCCCGGCTGGCGGGGGAGCGCTGGATCGACAACGACTTCGCCCGGGGCTGGTGCCGGGAGAACCTCATCGACGCCTGCCGGTCGGCCGGGTTCACCCCGCCGTTCCGGGTGGAGGCGCACGACTATCCGACCGCCCTGGCCTTCGTCGCGGCCGGCATCGGCGTCACTGTGCTGCCCCGGCTCGGCGCCGTCAACATGCCGGCCGGCCTGGTCGCGGTGCCGGTCACCGCGCCGGCGGTACGGCGTTCGATCCACGCCGTGGTGCAGACGTCGGTCGAGTCGACCCCGCCGGCGCAGTGTGTGCTCGAGGAGTTGCGCCGCTGCGCCCGTTCGGCGGCGGACTGACCTCATCTGCCGGAAACAACCGGGACACCTTGACGACATAGTTGTTACCGTTCACACTTCGGCACGACATCGATCGATGTCATTGTCTGAGCTCCATTGTCCGATCAGGGAGGTCCCATGCCCGAGATCCGCACGCGCCGCACCGGGCGGCGCAGCCTGCTGGTGGGGGTGCTCACCGGCGCTCTGCTGGCGCTGACGGGTGTCGCCACCGCGGAGGCAGCCGACTATCCGAACCCGGGCGTCGTGACCGGCGACATCGGGGTGCACGACCCGTCGATCGTCAAGACGCCCGCGGGTGGCTATCTCGCCGCGTACACCGGGGACAACATCCAGCTCAAGACCTCTTCGGACCGGACCGCCTTCCGCAACGCGGGCGCCGTCTTTCCGAACGGGGCGAGCTGGACGACCGCGTACACCGGGGGCAGCCGCAATCTGTGGGCGCCCGACATCTCGTACCGCAACGGCCGGTACTACCTGTACTACTCGGCCTCCACCTTCGGCTCGAACCGTTCGGCGATCTTCCTGGCCACCAGCACCACCGGGGCGTCCGGGTCGTGGACGAACCAGGGCCTGGTGATCGAGTCGAACAGCGGCAACGACTACAACGCGATCGACCCCAACCTCACCGTGGACACCCAGGGCCGGTGGTGGCTGAGCTTCGGCTCGTTCTGGTCCGGCATCAAGCAGGTCGCCCTGAACGCCTCGACGGGCAAGCGGTCGGACAGCACGATCCGGTCCCTCGCCGGTCGCGGTGGCGGCGCGATCGAGGCGCCGACCCTGGTGCGGCACGGCTCGTACTACTACCTCTGGGTGTCGTTCGACTACTGCTGCCGGGGCGCTTCCAGCACGTACCGGATCATGGTCGGCCGGTCCACCAGCGTCACCGGGCCCTTCGTGGACCGCAACGGCACCGCCATGACCGTCGGCGGCGGCACCCAGATGCTGGCCTCGCACGGCAGCATCCACGGGCCGGGCCACCAGGCCGTCTTCACCGACACCGACAGTGACGTGCTGGTCTATCACTACTACGCGGACAACGGCGCGTCCCGGCTCGGCATCAACCTGATCGGGTACGACTCGGCGGGCTGGCCGTACGTGTACTGAGCCGAATGTCTGCAAACAACCTGCAAACGCCTATGCCTTCACATTGACGTCCGTCTGTGTTGTTGTGGTATAGGTAAGCGCTTGCTTCGGGCAAAGCGGGCGCGGGAGCCGGCAACAGCTGCAGCAGCGAGACGCCCCGGCGATCCGGCCGGCGGCCGCTCGTGCCGTTCCGGACGGCACCTCATCCGATCCTCACCCGCCGCGATCCATCGCGCGGCACCTCACCGAGCGTCAAGGAGAAACCATGCGCAGCAACGTGCGCCAGCTCGTGCTCGGCTCAACCGCCGGCGCAGCCGCTCTCGCCCTCGTCACCGCCGGGATCACCATGACCGGCGCCGCCTCCGCCGCGGAGACCACCGCCGCCGCCGCCCCGCCGAGCACCCTGGCCGCCATCACCGACCTGGTCGGCTGGGCCACCCAGAACGGCGGGACCACCGGCGGCGGGAGCGCCGCGACCACCACCGTGACCAGCGCCTCGGCGCTGACCACGGCCGTCGGCTCCAGCTCGGCCGCGGTCATCCGCGTCTCCGGGACGATCTCCTGCTCCGGCATGCTGCGGGTGCGGTCCAACAAGACCATCATCGGCAACGCCGGCGCCACGATCGCGGGCTGCGGCCTCAACATCAACGGCGATCGCAACGTGATCATCCGCAACATCACGTTCCGGGACTGGAACGACGACGCCATCAACGTGCAGACCTCGGCCACCAACATCTGGGTCGACCACAACACCTTCACCAACGGCTACGACGGCGCGGTCGACATCAAGCGCGGCTCCGACTTCGTCACGGTGTCCTGGAACCGGGTCCACAACCACAACAAGTCGATGCTGCTGGGCCACAGCGACGACAACGCCTCGCAGGACACCGGCCACCTGCGGGTGACCTACCACCACAACTGGTTCGACGCGTCGACCCAGCGGCACCCGCGGGTGCGCTTCGGCAACCCGGTGCACGTCTACAACAACTACTACCGCAACAACAGCGGCTACGGCGTGGCCTCGACCGAGGGTGCCGGCGTGCTGGTCGAGAACAACTCGTTCGAGGGTGTCCCGGACCCGTTCCACCTGGGTGAGGGCGACTCCGGTCCGGGCACGCTGGTCGCCCGGGGCAACCTGCTCGTCTCCTCGGGCTCCGGCCAGACCGGCGGCAGCGTCAAGGCCATCCCGTACGGCTACACGGCCGACGCCGCCGGCAGTGTGAAGTCCATCGTGACCGGCAACGCCGGCGCGGGTCGCATCTCGCTCTGACCCGGTGCGTGCCCGGCCTCCCGCTTCCGGGGGAGACCGGGCACTCCGGTGTCCACCCCGACAGGAGCTTTCATGATCTCTCGCAAGCTGCTCGCGACCGGCCTGGCCGGGCTGGCCGCGCTGACCGGCACCCTGGCCGGCGTCACGAGTGCGCAGGCCGCTCTCGCGATCACCGTGGCGGCCGACGGCTCCGGCACGGTGC
>NZ_JBEZGQ010000405.1:0-7101 GCF_040650095.1 Actinoplanes sp. NPDC048791
CGGTGCTCGCGACCGGGGTCGGCCGCGGCGTCGGGGCCCTCTGGATGGGCGTCGCGCACAGCGTCGGCTGGGTCGCCCGCGGCGTCGGCCGGCAGGCCGCAACCGCCAAGGAGATCGATCCCGAGCATCGCCGCGACGGTGCCGGCCTGCTCATGCTCGGCCTGGCCATCCTGGTCGGCGTGGCGGTCTGGGCGGGTTCCGCCGGTCCGGTCGGCGCCCGGCTCAACGACGCCATGCGGCTGTTCTTCGGCGGCCTGGCGGTGCTCCTGCCACTGCTGCTGCTCTACGGCGCGGTCCGCTTCATGCGCAAGCCCGCCGACCCCGAGCACCGCGGCCGGTCCGTCGTCGGCTGGAGCGCGCTGGTCGTCTCCACCGCCAGCCTGCTGCACGTGTCCCAGCGCCCGGCCGACGACCTCGAGATGACCAGCTCCGGCGGGCTCATCGGCTACGGCGTCGGCTCCCTGCTGGAGAACGCGGTGACGGCCTGGGTGGCCGTACCCCTGCTCGTGCTGTTGTTGATCTTCGGTCTGCTGGTCATCACCGCGACCCCGATCAACAAGATCCCCGAGCGGCTGATGCTGCTCACCGACGTGCTGCTGGGCCGCTCGTCGGCCCGGGCCCCGCTGCCCGACCCGGACCTGCCCGACCTCGACGAGCCCGGCGACGAGGAGCCCAAACGGCGTGCCCCGGCCCGCCGCCGGCAGGGTTCGCTGGCCGACATCGGGCTCGCCCCGGACCCCGACGACCTCGACGTGGACGACGACCCGATCGTGCACGACACCGTCCTGGTGCCCCGCGGCAAGAAGGTGCCGGCCAGCCGCAAGGCGCCCGAGCCGCCGGAGCACTCGCCGCTGCCCACCCGCGCCGAGCAGCTGGACATCTCGGCCGTCGAGGGCGACTACCGGCTGCCCCCGCCGAACCTGCTGGGCAAGGGCGCGGCGCCGAAGTCCCGCAGCAAGGCCAACGACGAGATCATGACCGCGCTGACCGGGGTCTTCGACCAGTTCAACCTGGACGCGCAGGTCACCGGCTTCACCCGGGGCCCGACGGTCACCCGTTACGAGGTCGAGGTCGGCCCCGGCGTCAAGGTCGAGCGGATCACCCAGCTCTCCCGCAACATCGCCTACGCGGTCAAGTCGCCCGACGTGCGCATCCTGAGCCCGATCCCGGGCAAGAGCGCGGTCGGCGTGGAGATCCCCAACACCGACCCGGAGAACGTCTCGCTCGGTGACGTGCTGCGCTCGCACGCGGCCACCGCCGACCACCACCCGATGCTGGTGGCGCTGGGCAAGGACATCGAAGGCCGCTTCGTGGTGGCCAACCTGGCCAAGATGCCGCACATCCTGATCGCGGGCGCGACCGGCGCGGGCAAGAGCTCCTGCCTCAACTCGCTGCTGGTCTCGATCCTGACCCGGGCCACCCCGGACGAGGTGCGGCTGCTGCTGGTCGACCCCAAGCGGGTCGAGATGACCGCCTACGAGGGCATCCCGCACCTGGTCACGCCGATCGTCACCAACGCCAAGAAGGCCGCCGACGCCCTGGAATGGGTCGTCCGCGAGATGGACATGCGCTACGACGACCTCGCCGCCAACGGGGTACGCCACATCGACGACTTCAACCGCAAGGTCCGCAGCGGCGAGATCACGGCACCGCCGGGCGTCGACCGGGTGATGAAGCCGTACCCGTATCTGCTGGTGATCGTCGACGAGCTGGCCGACCTGATGATGGTCGCGCCGCGCGACGTCGAGGACTCGGTGGTCCGGATCACCCAGCTGGCCCGGGCCGCCGGCATCCACCTGGTGCTGGCCACCCAGCGCCCCTCGGTCGACGTGGTCACCGGCCTGATCAAGGCCAACGTCCCGTCCCGGCTGGCCTTCGCCACCAGCTCGCTGGCCGACTCCCGGGTCATCCTCGACCAGCCCGGCGCGGAGAAGCTGCTGGGCCGCGGTGACGGCCTGTTCCTGCCGATGGGCGCGTCCAAGCCGGCCCGCTTCCAGGGCGCCTGGGTCGACGAGAAGGAAATCGCCGACGTCGTCAAGTTCTGCAAGGACCAGCGCGAGCCGGAGTTCCGCCCGGACGTGACGGCGCCGCCGGAGAGCAAGAAGAAGCAGATCGACGAGGAGGTCGGCGACGACCTCGAGGTGCTGATCCAGGCGATCGAGCTGGTGGTCACCTCGCAGTTCGGCTCGACCTCGATGCTGCAGCGCAAGCTGCGGGTCGGCTTCGCCAAGGCGGGCCGGCTGATGGACCTGATGGAGACCCGCGGCATCGTGGGCCCGTCCGAGGGTTCCAAGGCCCGCGAAGTGTTGATCAAGCCCGATGAGCTCGAAGAGACCCTCGCAACACTGAGGGTCGACTGAAGGGCCTGTCCCGCCGATCAGGACGGCCTGCGCCGGGCCCAGCTTCCGCCTCGCGGCGCGGTCCGAACGGCCGAATACAACACCGGTATTCGACCGCCCGGCCCACTTGCGACGCGAAACCTGGGCCTCGGCTCGGCGACGCCCTGATCGGCAGGACAGGCCCTACGGGCGAAGGCAGGACAACCGGCGCCCGGTAGCCTTGTCGGAGTGTCGGTAACCCCTGCCCCCCGCCGTGTCGCCCTGCTCACCCTGGGCTGTGCCCGTAACGAGGTCGACTCCGAGGAGTTGGCCGCCCGTCTCGACGCCGGTGGCTGGCAGGTCAGCACGGACGCCGACGGCGCCGACGTGGTCCTCGTCAACACCTGTGGCTTCGTCGAGAAGGCCAAGCAGGACTCCATCGAGACCCTGCTCGCGGCGGCCGACACCGGCGCCAAGGTGGTCGCCGCCGGCTGCATGGCCGAGCGGTACGGCAAGGAGCTCGCCGAGAGCCTCCCCGAGGCGCAGGCCGTGCTCGGCTTCGACGACTACACCGACATCGCCGCCCGCCTCGACGGCGTGCTCGCCGGTGAGCGCTTCGACGCGCACACCCCGCGGGACCGCCGGGAGCTGCTGCCGCTGACCCCGGTCGCCCGGCAGGCGGCCAAGGTCGTCGTCCCCGGGCACGCCACCGTCGACGAGCACACCCCCGCCCACCTGCGTCAGGTGCTGCGCCGCCGGCTCGACAACGGTCCGGTCGCGAGCCTCAAGCTGGCCAGTGGCTGTGACCGGCGGTGCTCGTTCTGCGCCATCCCGGCCTTCCGGGGCGCGTTCGTCTCCCGTGATCCGCAGGAGCTGCTGGCTGAGGCCGAGTGGCTGGCCGGCACCGGCGTGCGTGAGCTGGTCCTGGTGAGTGAGAACAGCACCTCGTACGGCAAGGACCTCGGCGACCCGCGCGCCCTGGAGAAGCTGCTGCCGCAGCTCGCCGCCGTACCGGGGATCGTCCGGGTCCGGGCCAGCTACCTGCAGCCCGCCGAGACCCGCCCCGGCCTGGTCGAGACCATCGCCAACACGCCCGGCGTCGCCGCGTACTACGACCTGTCCTTCCAGCACTCCAGCGAGCCGGTGCTGCGCCGGATGCGCCGGTTCGGCTCCACCGACCGGTTCCTGGAGCTGCTCGCCTCGGCCCGCTCGCTGGCCCCGGCGGCCGGCGCGCGCAGCAACTTCATCGTCGGCTTCCCCGGCGAGACCCGGGAGGACGTGGACGAACTGGTCCGGTTCCTGACCGAGGCCCGGCTGGACGCCATCGGCGTCTTCGACTACAGCGACGAGGACGGCACCGAGGCCGTCGGCCTGTCCGGCAAGGTGGACGAGGACGAGATCAAGCTCCGGTACGCCGAGATCAGCGAACTGGCCGACGAGCTGTGCGCCCAGCGGGCCGAGGACCGGCTCGGCTCGGTCGTCGAGGTGCTGGTCGACACGATCACCGACGGCGAGATCGAGGGCCGCGCCGAGCACCAGGCGCCCGAGGTCGACGGTTCCACCCTGCTGGTCGCCGGCGAGCAGGGGGTCGACCTGGCCGCGCTGCGCCCCGGCGACTTCGTCCGGGCCCGGGTCACCGGCACCGAGGGCGTCGACCTGGTGGCCGTACCCGTCGAAATGATCTCCGCGGCACCGGCAGCGGCAGCGTCGTGACCGACGAGCCGGTGCCGGTGGCCGTGCCGCGGCCGGTCTCGCTCTACAACCCGGCCAACGTCCTGACGGCCGCCCGCATCGTGCTCGTCCCCGTGTTCGTGGCCTTCGTCGTCGTCTCCGGCATGGTCGACTCCGGCTGGCGGATCCTGGCCTGCCTGACCTTCTGTGTGGCGTCCGCCACGGATTTCGCGGACGGCTGGATCGCCCGCCGCTACGAGCTGGTGACGTCCTTCGGCAAGGTGGCCGATCCGATCGCCGACAAGGCGCTGACCGGCAGTGCGCTGGTGCTGCTGTCGGCGTACGACCGGTTGTCGTGGTGGGTGACGGGCCTGATCCTGGTCCGGGAGTGGGGCGTCACGGCGCTGCGGTTCTGGGTGATCCGGTACGGCGTCATCCCGGCCAGCCGCGGCGGCAAGCTCAAGACCGCGCTGCAGATCGCCGCGATCGCGTGGTTCCTGTGGCCCGTCCCGGAGCCCTTCGACCTGGTCGGCACGGTGCTGATGGTCGCCGCGCTGATCGTGACCGTGGTGACGGGTGTGGACTACGTGTTGCAGGCGTTGCGCCTGCGCCGGCGGGCCCAGCGGGTCTGAGGACGCGCCCTGCCCGGACTTGGCAGAATCGGGACATGAGCGAAGGCAGGATCGATGATCCCGGGGTGGCCGCCGCCGCGGTGGTGCACGCCCTGGTCGACCGGCACCAGACGCTGTCGGTCGCGGAGTCGCTGACCGGTGGCCTGCTCGCCGCCACGATCGTCGAGATCGCCGGGGTCAGCGCGGTGTTCAAGGGCGGCATGGTGGTCTACGCCACCGAGCTGAAGCACACCCTGGCCGGCGTTCCCCGGCAGCTGCTGGACGAGCGCGGACCGGTCGATCCGGACGTCGCCCTGGCCCTCGCCGAGGGTGTGCGGGAGCGCTGCGGTTCCGACTGGGGCCTGGCCACGACCGGGGTCGCCGGCCCGGAGCCGCAGGACGGCAAGCCGGTCGGGATGGTCTTCGTCGCGGCGGCCGGACCGGGCGGAGCCACCGTCCAGGAGCTGAGCCTGCCGGGTTCCCGGCAGGACATCCGCATCGCGAGTGTGACGTCCGCCCTGTCGCTGCTCGTCGCCCAGCTGCGCGGCTCGACCGCGGGAATCGCGGGCTGACCAGTCGCGTTGTCTCGATCGGGTGAGTGGGTGAAACCGGCCCGCCGCCCGTCTCAGCAGCCCCGCGGGCACCCGCGCGTTCCCGCCCGTCCCGCATTTCGGCGGGGCGGGATGTCGGTGTAGCCCGTAGCGGGTACGGTTGCGGGAAGCCTCCGGCGGTTGCCGGCGGCCCCGCCGCAGGAGGAGGTGCCATGGTCCTGCTACGCCGGGTTATCGGTGACGCACTTCGGGCGCGCAGGCAGGGTCAGCATCGCACGCTGCGTGAGGTGTCGACCGCCGCCAACGTCAGCCTGGGGTATCTCTCCGAGATCGAACGTGGCCAGAAGGAAGCGTCCAGCGAGCTGCTCGCCGCGATCTGCGAGGCACTGGGCGCGCGCCTGTCCGAGGTCCTGGGTGAAGTGAGCGGCACGCTCGCGCTCGCCGAGGGGATGGACGGTGTTCTCGCCCCGCTCGAGCCCACCACCGTCGAGACCAGTGGTGCGGGTGCCAACCCCGTTCCGCTCACCGGCTCCCCGATCAAGGCGGCTCCGGTCAAGAAGAGCGAGGCCCCGGCCGTGCGCCAGGTGACCTCCGACGGGACGGTCTCCGTCTCCGTCCGGAGTGAGTCTCCGCTCAAGGCGACCCTGCACGCGACCCGCAAGCGCGGGCGCGACATCGTCTACGCAGCCTGATCCTCAGCACCGCCCCTACGCGTTCCGGCGTCGCCGGAACGCGTATCGGCGCGTAGCCTCGATGTCGGGGGAACCCTCGTCCGACCCTGAGATCCCCCGTAGGTCACGTGACGCCGGTGGCGTGGAGCTGACACGATGGACTTCGCGCCATCGTGAAGACCCCTCGGTCCCGCGTCGGTGGCGCGTCCGACTGAGCGACATTGAGGGGATACCGCGGATATGGCGAACCCGTTCGTCAAGGGCTGGCGCTACATGATGGCGCTCTTCGGCGCCAAGATCGATGAGTACGCCGACCCCAAGGTGCAGATCCAGCAGGCCATCGAGGATGCCCAGCGCCAGCACCAGGCGCTCGTGCAGCAGGCTGCCGCCGTGATCGGCAACCAGCGGCAGCTGGAGATGAAGCTGTCCCGGCAGATGTCCGAGGTCGAGAAGCTGCAGGGCATGGCCCGCCAGGCCCTGGTGCTGGCCGACCGGGCCCGGGCCGGCGGTGACGAGGCCGAGGCGCAGAAGTACGAGTCGACCGCCACGACGCTCGCCACCCAGCTGGTCTCCGGCGAGCAGTCGATGGAAGACCTGAAGACGCTGCACGACCAGGCGCTGTCGGCGGCCGGCCAGGCCCGCAAGGCGGTGGAGAACAACGCGATGGTGCTCCAGCAGCGCATCGCCGAGCGCTCCCGCCTGCTCAGCCAGCTCGAGCAGGCCAAGATGCAGGAGACGGTGGCCAAGTCGCTGGAGTCGATGTCGTCGCTCTCCGCGCCGGGCAACACCCCGTCCCTGGACGAGGTCCGCGACAAGATCGAGCAGCGGTACGCGAACGCGATGGGCCGGGCCGAACTGGCGTCGAACTCCGTCGAGGGCCGCATGCTCGAGGTGCAGAAGTCGAGCCTCGACATGGCCGGCACCTCGCGGCTGGAGCAGATCCGGGCCAGCATGGCCGGCGAGCAGCTCGGCGGCACCGCGGCCAAGCCGGCTGTGGAGGCGGGCAACAATGCCGCCCCGGCAGCCGACCCGGCCAGCGTGGCCCGGCTCGACGAGATCAGGGCAAGCATGAACGCCAAGCGTGGGGACACCTCGGCCACGGGCTGAGCACCCCACCCCGGGGAGGAGTGAACGGTGGACGAGCGGAGCAGGTACTTCCGGCAGCTCAGGAAGCTGCGGGGATCCGCGCGGCGCTGGAGCGTCGTCGGCGGAGGGCTGACCGCTGCCGCTGCCGTGCTCACCCCGTACGCGTGCATCGGTCTCGCCGACGCGGCCTGGG
>NZ_JBEZGQ010000406.1:0-7091 GCF_040650095.1 Actinoplanes sp. NPDC048791
CCGGCGACGGGGTCCGCAGGGGCAGGTGCGGGGCCAGCCGGGGCAGCCAGCGCAGTTCCTTGCCGACCTGCCCGGCCGCGTCGCTGTGCCGCGGCAGCCGGACGGCCAGCTCGTCACCCAGCCGGTAGATGACGTGGTCGGAGCCGGCCGGGTCGACCAGCCGCAGCGGCCGTGCGGACCATTGCGGGAACTGCGTGTCCACCAGGCGCCGGGCCAGTTCTTCGTCGATCATCGCGGGTCAGCACACCGCACCGGGCGATCAGCTGTCGAGCCGTTTTCCGGCCGGAGCCGCGGGAGTCAGGGCGGCCGCCACCGTGGTCCGTACCAGCTGGGCCGGGTCGGGGCAGGTCAGCTTGCCGTCGAGGAGCAGGACCGCCAGGCCGTGCACCATCGCCCAGGCGCCGATCTGCAGGGCCGGGGCGGCGAGCCGGCTGGCCAGAATCTCCGCGGTGCGTGCGGAGGCGGCGTTGGCGGTGGGCCGGCCGTACATCAGCCGGAACAGGCCGGGGTGGGCGAGGGCGAACGCCACGTACTGCTCGGCCATGTCGGTCAGTTCGGCGGCGGCTTCGAGGCGGTCCGCGAGCTGGGCGAAGCCGTACGTCGCCAGCGCGGCGAGCAGGGCCTCCTTGTCCGCGTAGTGCCGGTACGGGGCGTTGGGCGAGACACCCGCCCGCCGCGCCACCGCGCGCAGCGAGAACGTCTCGTCCTCCTCCAGCAGCTCCAGCGCGGCGTCGAGCAGGGCGGCCCGGAGATCGCCGTGATGATAGGGACGCGAAGTTGACACTGCACACACCGCCTTCCTAATGTGCGCAGTGTATACATTCGCGATCTCCGGGAGGGCCAGTGTCCGTCCACTCCACCGAGGTACGCCTGGCGGCCCGCCCGCACGGCTGGCCCACCGCCGAGACCTTCGAGTTCACCCGCGTCGAGGTGGCCGACCCGGCGCCCGGTCAGCTGCTGGTGCGCAACCTGCTGATGAGCGTCGACCCGTACATGCGCGGGCGGATGGACGACCGCAAGTCGTACGTGGCGCCGTTCACGGTCGGCGAGGCGCTGGAGGGCGGGGCGCTCGGCGAGGTCGTCGAGTCGACCGTCGACGGGTTCAAGCCCGGTGACACCGTGCTGCACGGGCTCGGCTGGCGCGAGTACGCCTTGGTGGACGCCCGCTCCGCCGCGAAGATCGACCCGTCCCGGGCGCCGCTGGGGGCGTACCTCGGGGTGCTGGGCATGACCGGGCTGACCGCGTACGCGGGTCTGCTGCGCACCGCCGAGTTCAAGCCCGGCGATGTCGTCTTCGTCTCCAGCGCCGCCGGCGCGGTCGGCCAGGTCGTCGGGCAGCTGGCCCGACACCGGGGCGCCGCCAAGGTCATCGGCAGCGCCGGGTCGGCGGCCAAGGTGGCTTTCCTCAAGGACGAGCTGGGCTTCGACGACGCGTTCGACTACCACGACGGGCCGATCCGCGAGCAGCTCAAGCGGGCCGCGCCGGACGGCATCGACGTGTACTTCGACAACGTCGGCGGCGACCACCTCGAGGCGGCCATCTCGGCGCTGAACGTGCACGGCCGGATCACCATCTGCGGCATGATCAGCGTCTACAACGCCACCGAGCCGACCCCGGCGCCGCGCAACCTGGCCATGCTCATCGGCAAGCGGCTCACCATGCGCGGCATGCTGGTCCGCGACCACGGTGACCTGCGGGGCGCGTTCATCGAGGAGATGGCGCCGCTGGTCGCCGACGGCCGCATCCGGCACCACGAGACCGTGTACGAGGGGCTGGACCAGGCCCCGGAGGCCTTCCTGGCCATGCTGCGCGGCGACGGCCTGGGCAAGGTCCTCGTCAAGATCGCCTGATCCACTTTCCAGCAGGCCCGCCACCGGCGTTCCGGTGGCGGGCCGCTGTCCGGTCCGGGGATCTCTAGGAGTGCGGGCAGGTGTCGCGGTACTCCTGGATCGCCGAGCCGCTCGGCGCCGGGCAGAGGAACTGCTCGTAGCGGGTGTCGTTGTCGATGAACCGCTTGAGCCACGAGATGCTGTACTTCGCGATGGTCACGTTGGCCGAGGTCGGCGCCGAGTGCGAGGCGTTGTTCAGCTCCAGGTACGCCTTGTCCGAGCTGCTCGGCAAGCTGGTGTAGAACGGCTCCGAGTGCGACGCCACCGGTGCCACGGTGTCGTTCTCGGCCCCGATGATCAGGGTCGGCACGGTGTCCGACGACCAGTTCTTGGTGGAGTGGTACGGCGTCAGCGGAATGGACGCCTGCAGCTGCGGACGGGTCCGCGAGGCGGAGAGGCTGCCGCCGCCACCCATCGAGTGGCCCATGACCCCGAGCCGGCTCGCGTCGATCCGGGTGCGTACTGAGCTGGTGCGGGTCAGGTAGTCGAGTGCGGCCAGCAACTGGGTGCCGCGGCTGGCCGGCTGGTCGTAGACGCTGAGTGTGTCGATGGTGATGACCACGAAGCCCTGCGAGGCGAGGCGGGGGCCGTACCAGGCGACGCTGGACTGCGAGGCGGTGAAGCCGGGGGAGACCGCGACCGCGCCGAAGGTGCCGGCGGTGGTGTCGGTCGGGTAGTAGATGGTCCCGCCGCCGAAGCCGGAGACGCTGGAGCGGGCCACGGCGGTCTGGGCGATGGCGAACGAGCCGCGGGTGGCCTCGATGCTGGCCACGGTGGGAGCGGGTCCCCGCTCGTACGGGTTGGCCGCGAGGGCTCGGGCGGTCTCGGCGGCGAGGTTCGGGCCGGCCGCGAGGGCTGGGCCGGCTGGGGCGGTGATGAGGGCGGCGGTGAGGGTGGCGGCGGCGAGCAGGTGCTTGGCGGGATTTCGCATGTCCGGAGCTCCCTAGGGTGGGGAAGGAACTCACCGACGTCGTCCGGCAGCGCGGGGTTGGCCCGTGGGGACGGACGTTCCGGCGGCCTCGCCATCGAGGCAGATCAATGCTCTGTCACATTGGTTACTCGCCGGTAATCCCACTGTCATCATGTTTCGCCGATATGACGAACCCTCGATGGTTCAGTCGCTGCGCCCCGTCTCACGGGCCTGACGCCTGCGCTCGCGCTGCTCACGGGTGTAGCGCTTGCGGGCCTCGAGGTCGAGCTTCCACTGCTCGCGGGCATACGCCTCGGCGCCGTGCACGGCGTTGCGGGTCTGCGCCGGCCCGATCATGGACCGGAAGAACCAGTTGTCGAACGTCTCGTGGAACCACCGCACGAGCCGGTTGCCGCTCCGGCCGTTCGCATCCTTCGGCATGCCCTCGCCCCTTCCGGCCTCGCGGCCCCGATAGATCATTGCCACACCAATGGTTTGTACACCAACTATTGGTAGTCTAACCATGGAGCTGAGGAGAACGCGCATGAGTGACCCGGTCGACACCGAGGACCCGCTGGCCCTGGAACAGCAGGTCTGTTTCGCGCTGTCCGTCGCCGCCCGCGGCGTGGTGGCCGTCTACCGGCCGTTGCTGGAGCCGATGGGCCTGACCCACCCGCAATACCTGGTGATGCTGGCGTTGTGGCAGCACGCCCCGCTGTCGGTGCGCGAGCTCAGCGGGCTGCTGCAGCTCGACCCGGGCACGCTGTCTCCGCTGCTGAAGCGGCTGGAGGCGATCGGCTACCTGCGCCGGGAGCGGGACCCGGCCGACGAGCGCAGCCTGGCGGTGACGCTCACGCCCGCCGGGCAGGCGCTGCGGAGCCAGGCCGAGCAGATCCCGCCGGCTGTGGTGCAGCGCCTCGGCATGCCGATCGAGGAACTGCGGAGCCTGCACGCGGCCCTCACCCGGGTGATCGCCGCCGCCCGCCCGATCGAGCCCAGCCCCTCCTGACCCGGCCGTGGGCCGCCGTTCCTGACTTGGCCGTGGGCCGCCGTCCCTGACCCGGGCAGGGCCGCGGCCCCTGTCCCGGGCGGAAGCAGGGGCCGCGGACAACTCGGCGACGGTCAGCCGCGTACCCGGCGCCGCTTCGGGACCAGGCGCATGACCGCCAGGCCGGCCACCATCAGCGTGACGCCCGCGACCAGCGTCCACACCGTGTTGAAGCCGGTCAGAGCGAGCGCCCCGCCCCCGACCGTCGCGCTGCCACCGGCAACCTGTCCGTACATGATGTTCTCCCCGGGAATCAGACGTTGATCCATTCGCGGCGGGAGCCGCGCAAGGTCTTCCAGACCGCCAGCCAGTACACCCCCGACCGCCACTGTTCGTAGGCCCATTCGGGCAGCAGGACCGCTGCCAGCAGCAGGTCCGACGGGCGGTTGCGGCGCACTGTCCACACCCGTTCCGCGACGAACACGAGGGTGAGCGGCGCCCACTTCCAGGAGAACGGCACCGCGCCGTAGCCCAGCATCGTCACCAGCAGGAACAGCAGGTAGGCGGGCGCCATCAGGGAGCCCGCGTAGATGGCCAGTTGCCGGCCCAGGTCCGCGGCGGTCGCCCGGGTGAGGCCGTAGATGCGCAGGCTGTCGAGCATGCCGCGCTGCCAGCGCAACCGCTGGTCCTTCAGTGCCTTCCAGGTCGGCATGATGTCGGTGACCGCGCGGGCGGAGGCGGGGGCCATCGGCCGGTAGCCCAGCGCCCGGAAGGCGAAGGTCAGCTCGATGTCCTCGGTGGCGGTGTCGCGGTGGTAGAACTCGCCGGGATGGCCGGGCAGGCGCCGGCCGCGGGCGGCGATGACGGCCCGGACCGCGGCGACGTCGAAGAGGGTGGCCACCCCGGACAGCACCAGGGCGTTGTCGCCGCCGCGGCCGATCTGGCGGGCGAAGCGTTCGTACTCGTTGCGTTGCAGGCGGGCCAGCAGGCTCGTCGGTCCCAGGTCGGTGCGGAAGCAGGCGCACACCGCGCCCACCTCGGGCCGGCGGCGGCGCGACCGGCGGTGCCCGTTGAGCTGCGGGCGCAGCAGGGCCCGGCGGGCGTGCTGGGTGAAGTCCGGGTCCAGCATGCTGTCGGCGTCGGTGACCAGGATCTGGTCCTCGTCGCGCAGCCGCGGCAGCAGTCTGGTGATCGCCCAGTTCAGGGCGCCGGCTTTCTTGTGGACGTTGACGCCGGGGAACGCCAGCACCGTGGCGCCCGCGGCCCGGGCGCGCCGGGCGGTGTCGTCGGTGCAGTTGTTCGGGACGACGATGATCTCGTCGAGGCGCGGCGCCCACTGCTCGCGCAGGGCCCGTACGGTGGCCGTGATGGAGGCGGCCTCGTTGTAGGCCGGGACGATGGCGACGACGAGCGGCGTACGGACCGGCAACGGCACGCGCCGGGTCTGCTCGCCCGGGTTGCGCCGCGGGCTGACGCGGGTCCGCACGACGCCGGGTTCACGGCCCTGGCGGGCGTAGTCGCTGGTCCGAGGCCTGTCGATGATCATCGAGACAGAACGTAAGCGCGATGGCCTCTGTCGCGCATCAGGCGTAGGGGGTCGTGATCCGCCGGGTCGGCTGAGGGGCTCAGGGCCGCAGTGATGAGTGGCCCGGTCGACATGCGCCGGTACGGTCCGATATGCCCGGTCGGCGGGCACGACAAGGCCCCGCTGGACCGCCGCACGGTCGGGGGAAGCCGCGGCGGTCCGGCGGGGCCGGCTCTGTGTCGGTCCGGGCCTGCGGACGCCTACCGGGTACGCGGGTCGGCGTCGCGGCTGCGCGTGCCGGACTTGGCCAGACCGCGGCTGAGCAGGTAACCGATGGTCAGCAGGGTGACGTACCACCAGGCCTTGTCGGCGGCGAAGTAGTCGCTGCCGTCGTTGACACCACGGTCGCCGACGAGCTGCGAGGCGAGCAGGACGCCGGCGACCGCGGCGAGATACACGAACAGTTCCGTGGTCTTCCAGGACGGCTTGGTCTCGTCACCGTGCGCCGGGCGGGCGTAGTGCCGGGTGTCACGGTCGGCGTCGGCCAGCAGTCCGGTGGTGGCGTGGCTACCGGTGATGGGGGAGGTCGTCATCGTGGTCTCCTCTGAGGCGTTCGTCCACTTCGGTGACCACGGGATCCCCGCCATCACCGGGGCAAAAACGCAGAGATCATCCAAACACCGGCGATTCACCCGTACGGGTTGTCAGCGGTCCCAGCCGTCGCAGCAGTCGTCCGGCTCCTCGGCCAGCAGATCGAGCAGATCCGTGCCGGTCTGCTCATCGGTACGCAGCCGCGGAACCGCGACGACGAGCCCGAGCTTGAGCGCGCAGTCCTCGCCGAAACCGTGGATCATCCGGTCCACCCGGGTGGGATGCCCGCACCGGGCGCACGGCTTCTTCGCCGGCCGCCCCGACTCTGGCCGCCCCGACTCCGGCCGCCCCGACTCCGCGAACAGGTCCACAACCCGATCTTGCCGGTTTTCCGTGCTCAGCGCAGGGCCGTGGCGATCTGTCATCTCTGGTCCCGCTCATCGGCCCGGGAACTCGGCGGCACCTCGGCCCGGCCACGGGCCACAGCTCCCGGCACCCTGGCCCGCCCCCGGACCACCCCGGGCGGCGGCGCCGGCAGGTGGTTGACGGCCGTCGGTTCCCCGGCCGCTGTTACGTCCGGGCCAGGCTCGCGGGCGACCGCGGATGGCGCTGCCGGGTGTCGGGCGGGCGGTGGGTCGGGGTGGGATTTCCGGTCCTGAGCGGTCGCCGATCGCGGCCGGGATCGGCGTCGCCGCCACCAGAGCATCGCCACAATCGCGACCGTTAGGCCGGCCGCGACCGAGCCCAGGACCACCGCGGTCCAAGGGCGATCCGCCACAGGCGGCCGGGCCACCGGCGCCGGCACCACCGCGTCACCGGCGAGTTCGAGGTCGCCCGCATCAACGCGGACGGAAACCGTCGCCGGCAACGACGCTGGGGTCGGGAAGCGGATCAGATGTCGCCCCCGGAGCGTGGTCGTCACCTGATCCAGCGCGGGAATCACCACCGGATCGCCCGCCGGCGCGAAGAAGCCTCCGGTGCCCGCCGCCGCGCTCGCCCAGTACGAGCCCCCGGCGGCCGTGCCCACCACGACCAGGATCGTGCCGCTCGCCCGGAACCGGCCGGCCAGCACCTCCGCCCGCTCGCCGCCCGCGTCGGCCGCCGTCGTGTAGAGCACCACCACCCGCCGCCCGGTCTCGGCCGTCGGGAACTGCCGTTCCGCCAGGCCCAGCGCCGCCGCGGTGTCG
>NZ_JBEZGQ010000407.1:0-7088 GCF_040650095.1 Actinoplanes sp. NPDC048791
CAGCGCGATCCGGTCGGACACGTCGAGGTCGGCGTCGCGGCGGGCCTGCTGCACGACCCGGATCAGGTCGCGGGCCAGGCCCTCGGCGGCCAGCTCGGGCGTGACCTCGGTGTCGAGCAGCACCACGCCCCGGCCGGCCGGCAACGGCGCCGAGTTCTCCGCGTCGGCGGCGACGAGCTTCAGCTCGTACTCGCCCTCCTGCAGGGTGACGCCGGCGGCGACGGGCGCGCCGTCGACGAGCTCCCAGTCGCCGGCCTTGACGGCCTTGATGACGACCTGGACCTGCTTGCCCAGGCGCGGGCCCAGGGCCCGCGGGACCACGGTCAACACCTGCTGGGAGTACGCGGCCAGATCGGCACTGAGCTGCACCTCCTTGACGTTGACCTCGTCGGCGAGCAGGTCCGCGAACGGCCGCAGCGCGTCGGCGTCGGGGCTGGCCACGGTCAGCTTGGCCAGCGGCAGCCGGACCCGCAGCGCCTTGGCCTTGCGCAGTGACAACGCCGCCGAGGCCGCCTCGCGGATGGCGTCCATGGAGGCCACCAGCTCGGGGTCGGCGGGGAACGCCTCGACCGTCGGCCAGTCGGTCAGGTGCACCGAGCGCTCGCCGGTCAGGCCGCGCCAGATCTCCTCGGCGGTCAGCGGCGCGAGCGGCGCCACCACCCGGCACAGGGTCTCCAGCACCGTGGCCAGGGTGTCGAACGCGTCGGCGTCGCCGGCCCAGAAGCGGTCCCGGGAGCGGCGCACGTACCAGTTGGTCAGCGCGTCCAGGTACGACCGCACCGACGCGGCCGCCCCCGAGATGTCGTACTCGTCGAGCTGGCGGGTGGTGTCCGTGACGAGCTCGCTGGTCTTGGCCAGGATGTAGCGGTCCAGCAGGTGCGTCGAGTCGGTGCGGAACCGGGCCTCGTGACCGGCGGCGTTGGCGTACAGGCTGAAGAAGTACCAGACGTTCCAGGCCGGCAGCAGCACCTGGCGCACCGAGTCCCGGATCGCGGTCTCGGTCACCGGCATGTCACCGCCGCGCAGCACCGGCGACGACATGAGCATCCAGCGCATCGCGTCCGAGCCGTACGAGTCGAACACCTCGTAGACGTCCGGGTAGTTGCGCAGGCTCTTGGACATCTTGCGGCCGTCGGCGCCCTGCAGGATGCCGTGGCTCAGGCAGTTGCGGAACGCCGGCCGGTCGAACAGGGCCGTGGCCAGCACGTGCATGGTGTAGAACCAGCCGCGGGTCTGGCCGATGTACTCGACGATGAAGTCGCCCGGGTAGTGGTGCTCGAACCAGTCCTTGTTCTCGAACGGGTAGTGCACCTGCGCGAAGGGCATCGAGCCGGACTCGAACCAGCAGTCCAGCACCTCGGGCACCCGGCGCATGGTGGACTGCCCGGTCGGGTCGTCCGGGTTGGGCCGGGTCAGCTCGTCCACGTACGGCCGGTGCAGGTCGGTGACCTCGACGCCGAAGTCCGCGCTGAGCTGCTCCAGCGAGCCGTAGACGTCGACCCGCGGGTAGGTCGGGTCGTCGGACTTCCACACCGGGATGGGCGAGCCCCAGAACCTGTTCCGGCTGATCGACCAGTCCCGGGCGTTGGCCAGCCACTTGCCGAACGAGCCGTCCTTGATGTGCGCCGGCGTCCAGGTGATCTCCTGGTTGAGCTCGACCATCCGGTCCCGGAACTTGGTCACGGCCACGAACCAGGACGACACGGCCTTGTAGACCAGCGGGGTGTCACAGCGCCAGCAGTGCGGGTACGAGTGCGTGTACCCCTCGTGCCGCAGCACCACGCCGCGGGCCTTGAGCTCGGCGGTGATCGGCTTGTTGGCGTCGAAGACCTGTACGCCCTGGTAGTCGGGCACGAGCGCGGTGAACCGGGTGTGGTCGTCGACGGTCACGACGGTCGGGATGCCGGCGGCGTTGCAGACGTTCTGGTCGTCCTCACCGAAGGCGGGCGCCTGGTGCACGACGCCGGTGCCGTCCTCGTCACTGACGTAGTCGGCCGCCAGCACCTGGTACGCGTTCGGGCCGGCCTGCTCGACCAGGAAGTCGAACATCGGGGTGTAGCGACGCCCGGCCAGCTCCCGGCCCAGCACCGTCCCGACCTGCTCGTATCCGTCGAGCTCCTTGGCGTAGGCGGCCACCCGGGCGGCGCCGACGATCAGGCGCGAGCCGTCCTTCTCCAGGATCGCGTACTCGATGTCCGGGCCGACGGCCAGCGCGAGGTTCGACGGCAGCGTCCACGGCGTGGTGGTCCAGACCGCGATCCGCTCGCCGGTCTCCAACTGGAAGGTGACGGTCAGCGCCGGGTCGGTCCGGTCCCGGTAGACGTCGTCCATCCGGGTCTCGGTGTTCGACAGCGGCGTCTCGCACCGGAAGCAGTACGCGAGCACCCGGAAGCCCTCGTAGATCAGACCCTTCTCGTGCAGGGTCTTGAAGGCCCACATGACCGACTCCATGTAACTGGGGTCGAGGGTCTTGTAGTCGTTGCCGAAGTCAACCCAGCGGGCCTGGCGCGTGACGTAGCGCTCCCAGTCCTTGGTGTAGGCCAGCACGGAGGTCCGGCAGGCGTCGTTGAACTTGTCCACGCCCAGCTCGAGGATCTGCGCCTTGGTGGTGATGCCGAGCTGCTTCTCGGCCTCGACCTCGGCCGGCAGCCCGTGGGTGTCCCAGCCGAAGCGGCGCTCGACGTGCTTGCCGCGCATGGTCTGGTAGCGCGGGACCAGGTCCTTGACGTAGCCGGTGAACAGGTGGCCGTAGTGCGGCAGCCCGTTGGCGAACGGCGGCCCGTCGTAGAAGACGTACTCGTTGCTGCCGTTCTCGCCGGCCGGGCGCGCGTCGACGCTGGCCTCGAAGGTCTTGTCGGCGGCCCAGTGCTCCAGCACGGCCCGCTCGACCGCGGGCAGGTCGGGGCTCGCCGGTACGCCGGCGGCGTCGGTGTGCTTGGGATAAGCCATCGGTGGTCACTCCTCGAGCAGTGCACTTGCGTGGACTGCGAGGACGAGCCGGAGCCCGCGGTACCACCTCGCTTGACGGCCACAGGGCCGCCCGCTTCGTTCGCCGGCTGGAGTGCGGGCCGGTGCCGCCCGGTTCTACTGGGACCGTGAGGTCTGTTCTTCCGGAGACTCCCCGGTGATGGCCGGATCAACGCCTGACTACACAACGATACCGGCCGTCATTTGTTCCGCGGCTTCGGCAGGGTCGTCGACCACAGCGACACACCGGCCCGGTCCCGCAGGTCGACCCGCAGCGCACCGGTCCGGCCGTCGATCCGCACCTCACCGAAGTGCTGGAACCCGTCGGCCGGGGACGTGTTCGCGACCGGCGGGGCGTTCACGAAGACCGCCTCCGGGCCGAACGTGCCGTCCAGCGCGTTGGGCCCGAACGCGCCCGCGTGCGCCGGGCCGGATACGAACTCCCAGAACGGCGTGAAGTCCTGCACCGCGGCCCGGGCCGGGTCGTAGTGATGGGCCGCGGTGTAGTGCACATCCGCGGTGAGCAGCACGATCCCGGTCACGCCGGCCCGGTGCGCCGCCCGCAGCACCCGGGCGAACTCCAGCTCCCGGCCCAGCGGCGCGCCCGGGTCACCCTGGGCCACCCCCTCCTGGGCGGCCGGGCCGTCCGGCACGACCACGCCCAGCGGCAGGTCGTTGGCGATCACCTTCCAGGTGGCCCGGGACGTGCGCAGGCCGCGGATCAGCCACTCACGCTGCTCGGCCCCGAGCAGGCCACGGTACGGATCCGCGTACGTGTTGCCGTCGTTGACGTCCTTGAACGTGCGCATGTCCAGCACGAACACGTCCAGCAGCGGCCCGTACGAGATCTTGCGGTGGACCGGCCCGGACCGCTGCGGGGTGGGCACCCACTCGTGGTACGCCCGGTGCGCCCGCGCCGCGAGCACGTCGACCCGCTTCTCGGTGTACCGGGCGTCGTCGAGGATCTCCCCCGGATACCAGTTGTTGACCACCTCATGGTCGTCCCACTGGTTCACCTGCGGAACCTCCGCGGCGAACGCCTTGTACGCGTCGTCCAGCAGGTTGTACGCGTACTGACCGCGGTACTCGCCCAGCGTCTCGGCGACCTTGGACTTCTCCGGCGTGACCAGGTTGCGCCAGATCCGGCCGTCCGGCAGCGTCACGGCCGGCACGAGCGGACCGTCGGCGTAGACCGTGTCGCCGCTGTGCAGGAGGAAGTCGGGCCGGCGGCGGCGCATCGACTCGAACAGGGCCAGGCCGCCGTACGCAGGGTCGATGCCCCAGCCCTGCCCGACCACGTCACCGGTCCAGACGAAGGAGATGTCCTGCCGGCGTACCGGCGCGGTGCTGAACGAGCCGTCGAGGGGCTCGCTGAGCAGGCCGGCGCGGTCGAGGCTCTCCGCGCGTACCCGGTAGTGCAGCTTCTCCCCCGCCGGCAGGCCGCGCAGATGCACCTTGCCGGTGAAATCGGTGTCCGGGGTGAGCACCGGGCCGCGCACGCGGCGCGCTCCCCGCAGATCCGGCCGCCGGCTGACCTCGACCCACATCCGGCTGGGGCGGTCGGCCCGGGCCCAGACGACCGCGGTGTCGGCGGTGGCGTCGCCGGTCTGCACCCCGTGGGTGAGCACCGGACGCTGCGCCGACCAGCCGGCGAAGACCGGCCCGGCGGGCAGGACACCGAGTACGCCGCCGGCCACCCCGGCCCGCAGCAGGCTACGTCGATCGATGGAGGTCATACCGGCAGGCTCTCGGGGCCAGGTGAAGCCCGGGCGGGACCGAGATGGACGGCACCCGAAGATCAGGCGACCGGCTGCGCCCCGGCCGCGTCCAGCCAGCGGCGGTACCAGCGACCGAAGCCGAGCGGCGTGCCGTCGTCGTCGAGCAGCGGCCGGAAGCCGCCGTCGTCGGCGGTGTCGTCCGCCCACATCTGGCCGCGGGCCGGGCCGCTGACCACCAGCACCTCCCGCAGCGCACAACCGAGGTGGCACAGGTAGAGCAGGCCGACCGCGTGCTCGGGGGCGTAGACGACCGCGTCGTGCCGCTCCCAGTAGTCGTCCTCGGCCTCGGTGAACGCCTCTTCGGAGTCGAAGTCCGCCTCATCCGGCGGGTCGGTGAAGCCGTCCGCGGGATTGAACGCCTCGGTGTGCGGAAACGGCTGCGCCAGGGTCTCCCGGACGGTCAGGTCCGCGCCGTCACCCTCCCACTGCCAGCTGCCGTCGATCCGCCGCAGCGGGAACAGCCCGTAGCCCGGCCCCGCCCCACCCCGGCCCGCCGTCACGAGGAACGACCGGTACTCACCCGGCAGCTCCACGCCCAGCTGGGCCTCGAGCTCGGCCAGCTCGACCGGGCTCAGCGGCGGCTCCAGGACCCAGTGGTGGCCGTGCCGCCCGAACACTCTGTCCCCTGCGGGGTCAGCGGCCAGCACGGCGAGCCGTCGGCGGATATCAGCCCAGGCGTCGGCCATCTGTCACGTCCTTCGTCGCTGTCTCGTCCTGACGGTGTACACCACGACCACAGGAGGATTCATGCCCCGCTTGGCGATCGACAAAGTCGCACCGGCCGCGTACCGGGCCGTCTACGGCATGGAGCAGTACTGCCGCGACCGCGTCGACCCCACCCTGTACGAGCTGATCAAGCTGCGCGCCTCGATGGTGAACGGCTGCTCGTTCTGCACCGACATGCACAGCCGCGAGGCGCTGGCCGCCGGCGAGTCGAGCCGGCGCCTCTTCGCCGTCGCGGCCTGGCACGACGCCCCGTTCTTCAGCGAACGGGAGCGGGCCGCGCTGGCCCTGACCGACGCGGTGACCCGCCTCGGCGAGCACGGCGTCCCGGACGAGGTCTGGGCGCCGGCCGCCAAGGAGTTCACCGAGGAGGAGCTGGCCGATCTGCTGATGGCCATCGCCACGATCAACGTGTGGAACCGGCTGTCGATCGCGATCCAGAACGAACCGCCGCTGGAGGTCTGAGCCTGCTCAGAGCTCCGGGAACCACAGGGCGAGCTCACGCTTCGCACTGTCGGGGGAATCGGAGGCGTGGACCAGGTTCTCCCGGTTGGACAGCGACAGGTCGCCGCGGATCGTGCCCGCGGCGGCCTTGCGCCCGTCGGTGGCGCCGACCAGGGCCCGGACGACCGCGATGACCTCGTCGCCGGAGAGCACCAGCGCGGCGAGCGGCCCGCTGGTCATGAACTCCTTGAGCGGCGGGTAGAAGGCCTTGTCCACGTGCTCGGCGTAGTGCTGGTCGGCCAGCTCGGCGTCCATGGTCCGCACGACCAGCGCGTCGATCGTGAGGCCCTTGCGCTCGAACCGGCTCAGGATCTCGCCGAGCAGGCCGCGCCGCAGCGCATCGGGCTTGACGAGCACGAGCGTGCGCTCGGTGGCAGTGGACACCGGTAGTTCCTCCTGGGTAGGACGTGGCAAGCCGACACGCCGGTCGGGAGGTCAGCCTATCGGTACCGGATCAGGCGCGAGCGGCAACCGCCCGGTAGCGCACTTTCCACGGGCGGTCGCGGCTACGTAACCTGACGGGTACACCCGGGAGGTCCACTGTGGCGAACCAGAACGGCCGGCCGATCGCTCCGGCCCGCAAACTCGTGGCGGCGGTCGTCGGCACGATCGCGGTCTTCGTGATGCTGTTCGGCCTCGGCATGTCGAGCTGGGCGATCGTCGCCCTGGGCCTGGCGATGCTGATCCTGGCGATCGCACTGGGCATGGTCAACGTGGTCCGGCGCGGCGCCCGCGCCTGGGTAGCAGGATCAGCGCAGGTCAAGGCCATCTCGGAACCGCCGGCAACGGCGATCTACGGCCGCGCGGAGTTGCAGATAGTGATCGTGGCCCCCGGCCTGCCGACGTCGGAGGTGACGGTCCGCGACCCCCGCGTCCCGGTGGCCAAATGGCCGCGGGTGGGCGACACCCTGCCGGTGACGGTGGACGTGGACGACATGCGCCGCGTCCGCATCAACTGGGACGAGGCGGAGACCTACGACCTGGGCACCCAGAACGTCCCCCCGACGTACTACGAGGAAGACCTGCCGGACGACGACCTGCTGGGCGGCGAACCGGAACCCCCGCCGTGGGCGACCCGGGACCGGCAGTGGGGCCGCGGCCCGGACGAGCCGCCAC
>NZ_JBEZGQ010000408.1:0-7073 GCF_040650095.1 Actinoplanes sp. NPDC048791
GAGCGCGTCGGAGTCGGCGCCGCCCTTGCGGGCCAGGTCACGGGCCCGGGCCAGCCCGCGGTCGCGCAGGGCGGCCGGGATCAGGCCACTCAGCTGCATGGGAGGAACTTCCGCGAAGATCCATCAGGTCGCATGGAAAAAGACTCCCGTGAGGCACATCGAAAAACCCCGACGCCAGTTGGACGGGGGGTATGCCCCAAAGCTTAGTCCGCCGTCCGACACCATCGGGACCGTGGACCGCTATCGGACAGCATGTCCGACATAACGACAAAGAGGTGGCAAAGACTGCCCGCGGGTCGTTGGGGGAATTGTCTGGGGAGGCAATGTGCGGGTTCTGCTGCTCGTGTCGGCGTTCAACGGTCTGAGCCAGCGGGCCTGGTGCGCGCTGCGGGAGGCGGGCCACGACGTCGGGGTGCTGCTCGCCACGGGCGCGCAGGACATCATCGACGGCGTCGCCGCGGCCGAACCCGAGCTGATCCTGTGCCCGTACCTCAAGGACCGGGTCCCCGCCCAGGTCTGGCGCAAGTACCGAACGGTGATCATCCACCCCGGGCCGGTCGGCGACCGGGGCCCGTCGTCACTGGACTGGGCGATCACCGAGGGCGTGACCACCTGGGGGGTCACCGCGCTGCAGGCCGTGCAGGAGATGGACGCGGGTCCGATCTGGGCCACCCGTACGTTCCCGATGCCCGTCGGCGCCCCGCGCAAGTCCTCGCTCTACCAGGGACCGGTGGCCGACGCGGCGATGGAGTGCGTCTTCGAGGTCCTGGCCAAGGCGGCCGATCCGGGGTTCCGCCCGGTGCCGGCCACGGAGATGACCATCGAGGTGCCGGGCACCCGGGCCCGCCCGGTGATGAAGCAGGCCGACCGGGCGTTCGAGTGGTCGCTGTCCAGCGAGCAGATCCTGCGGCGGATCCGCGCGGCCGACGGCGCTCCGGGCGTACGGACCACGGTGGGCGGGCTGGAGGTGTTCGCGTACGACGCGCATCCCGGGCTGGCCCGCGGTGCCCGTCCCGGCACCGTGCTGAGCCGCCGCCAGGGTGCTGTGCTGGTGGCCACCGGAGACGGCAGCCTGTGGCTGGGTCAGCTGCGTGACGCGAGCCGCCCGGGACAGGTGAAGCTGCCCGCCACCACGCTGCTCGGTAAGCGGCTGCACGACGTACCTGACTCGCCGCTGCCCCCGGGCACGGAACCGGAGGGACCCTCGTACCGGCAGGTGCGCTACCGGCGGACCGGGCCGGTCGGCTGGCTGGCCTTCGACTTCTACAACGGCGCGATGTCGACCGGGCACTGCCGGCGGCTGCTGGCCGCGCTGCGGCACGCCGCGGCCCAGGACACCCGGGTGCTGGTGCTGCGCAGCGGCACCGACGCCTTCAGCAACGGCATCCACCTCACGGCGATCGACGCCGCCGCCGATCCGGCCGCCGCAGCCTGGGCCAACATCAAGGCCATCAACGCGGTGTGCCGCGAGATCATCTCGTGCCCCCGGCAGGTCGTGGTGGCCGCGTACGCGGGCAGCGCCGGCGCCGGTGGCGTGATGCTGGGCCTGGGCGCCGACATCGTGGCCGCTCGCCGTGGCATCGTGCTCAACCCCTACTACGACATCGGCCTGTACGGCTCCGAGCTGCACACGTACACGCTCCCCCGCCGTGTCGGGGCGGACACCGCGCAGCGCCTCATCGACGCCAAGCTGCCGGTCAGCGCCGAGCAGGCGGCGTCGCTGGGCCTGGTCGACGAGGTCGGCCCGCGCCACCCCGAGGCGTACACCGAGTGGCTCACCGCACTCGCCGGCCGGCACGCCGAGGCCCGTGACGCCCGCCGCCGGCAGTCCGCGAAGGCCAAGCGGCTCGCCGCCGAACGCGTGCCGCTGGACGTCTACGAGGCGCGCGAGCTCGCGGAGATGAGCAGCGACATGTTCGGCGACCGGTCCGGTTTCGCCGCCGCCCGTAAGGCTTTCGTCGGCAAGCTGCGCCCGGCCTCGACGCCGGCCCACCTGCTGCCGAGTCCACGCACGGAACAGGCCGCGGCCCGTCCCCGCCAGCTCAACCGGCCGCGGGTCAGTGGCGGAAGTGCGGCCGACACCCAGGTGCGGGTGCGCTCAGCCGTGCCGCTGTCCGCCTGACGCTGCCTGCTCGGCTCCGGCGAGCGCCTCCGGGCGTTCTCGCCGACACCGCCATGCCCGGGTCCGATTGTGAGAGGACGCCGATGAGCGACCCCGTTCCGCCACCGCACCCCGTTCCCGCACCGCGAGCGGCCGTGGATCCCGCCCTCGTGCGCGCTTTGAACAACCCCACCGTCCTGCTGCCCGGCAAGTACGAGTACAGCAGCTACAGCGTGCTCGCCGGCCCCGCGGAGGTGCCCGCCCCCGGCCCGGCCCGGGTCAGGATGCGCCCGCTGGCCCGGCGCCGGCCGCTGACCACCGTGCTGATCACGCTGTTCGCCTTCACCTTCGAGACCACGTTCTTCGCGTGGCTGTTGTCCTCGATGGAGATCCCGGACGCGGGGATGCAGCCGTGGCTCTACGCCGCCACCGTCGTGATGATCGCGGCGACCGGCCTGATCGAGCTGTTCCGGCTGGTCAACGTCTTCACGCTGTGCCTGGCCACGCTCTGGGCCCGCGATCCGGTGCCGATGGTGCCGGACCGGGCGCTGCGGGTCGCCTTCCTCACCACCATCGTGCCGGGCAAGGAACCGGTCGAGATGGTCGAGCGGACCCTGCGCGCGGCCCGTGCGATCCGCCACCCCGGCCGCTACGACGTGTGGTTGCTCGACGAGGGCGACGACGACGAGGTCAAGGCCATGTGCGCGCGGATCGGCGTGCACCACTTCAGCCGGCGTGGCCGCGCCGAGTTCAACACCCCGGCCGGAGCGTTCAAGGCGAAGACCAAGCACGGCAACTACAACTCGTGGGTCAGCGACCACGGCGACGACTACGACGTCTTCGTCTCGGTCGACCCGGACCACGTGCCGATGCCCAACTTCTGCGAGCGGCTGCTCGGCTACTTCCGCGATCCCGACGTGGCGTTCGTGGTCGGCCCGCAGATCTACGGCAACTACGACAACGTGGTGACCCGCTGGGCCGAGTCCCAGCAGTACCTGTTCCATTCGCTGCTGCAGCGGGCCGGCAACCGGCTCGGCGTCTCGATGCTGGTCGGCACGAACAACGCGGTGCGCATCTCGGCGCTGCGCAGCATCGGCGGCCTGCAGGACTCCATCACCGAGGACATGGCCACCAGCCTGGTGCTGCACAGCGGCCGCAACCCGCACTCCGGCAAGCGCTGGCGCTCGGTCTACACCCCGGACGTGCTCGCGGTCGGCGAGGGACCGTCGTCGTGGACCGACTACTTCACCCAGCAGCACCGGTGGTCCCGGGGCACGGACGAGGTCGTCGTCACGTCGTTCGTCAAGGTGATGTGGCGGCTCGGCTTCCGGCGGGCGCTGCACTACGCGCTGCTGATGTCGTACTACCCGCTGACCGCGCTGGCCTGGCTGCTCGGTGCCCTCAACGCCGTCTGCTATCTGGTGCTGGGGGCCAAGGGTGTCCAGGTGCCGCAGGAGGTGTGGCTGATGCTCTATGTGGACGCCGCCCTGTTCCAGCTGGGCCTGTACGTGTGGAACCGCCGGCACAACACCAGCCCGCACGAGGAGGCCGGCTCGTCCGGGCTCAAGGGCATGCTGATGTCCACACTGTCCACTCCGGTCTACGTCTCGTCGTACCTGAGCTCGCTGTTGCGCCGGCAGACCGGTTTCGTGGTGACGCCCAAGGGCGACTCGGCCAGCCCGGACCGGTTGCTGACGTTCGGGCCGGGCCTGCGCTGGGCCGCGTTCTATCTGGTGCTGCTCATCTGCGCGCCGATCGGCGGGCACGTCGACGGCGCGATGTGGCTGTGGCCCGGCCTCAATCTCGTGATCTGCCTGATGCCGCCGGCCATCTGGGCCGGCCAGGAGTACCAGCGCCGCCGGGCTGCCCCGACCGCGCCCGGCGGAACCCCAGAGAAGAAGTCCGCCGCCGAACCTGTGGAGACCTACGTATGAAGCCCCGCCCCCGCCCGTCGCTGCTGCGCCGCCTGCTGAGCGGACTGATCGGCCTCGTCGTCCTGGGCCTGGTCGTCTTCGTCAACCGGCCCGTGGTGGCGTTCGGCTCGAACGCGTTGCACGACTTCACCATCAACCGCCAGTCCTACAAGGAGAAGTACGGCCACTGGGCGCAACTGCCTGTCCCGCCCGGCTTCCGGGTCAACGCGATCCACGCGGCGCTGCTGAGCACCGGCAAGGTGCTGATCGTCGCGGGCAGCGGCAACAACCGGGACAACTTCGAGGCCGGCACGTTCCGCTCGGTGCTCTACGACCCCGCACGGGACGCGTTCAGTGAGGTGCCCACGCCGACCGACGTGTTCTGCGCCGGGCACACGTTCCTGCCCAACGGCAATCTGCTGATCGCGGGCGGGACGAAGTCGTACGAGGTGCTGGCGAAGAACATCACGCACGCCGCCGGCGTCATGAAGATCAAGAACGAGTCGCCGGCCGGCGGTCCCCGGACCTTCCCCAAGGGCACCCGGCTGACCGGCGCGGACGGCAAGGTCTACCTGACCCGTACGGACGTGACCGTGCCGGCCGCGACCGCGATGAAGCACGGCGACAAGGTGATGACCCACGCCGGCGAGGTCGAGGTGTGGGTCGACGCCGAGGCCGAGGGCGACGCCGCGGTGGTGGACCACCCGGCCCAGTACGCGTTGGCCGGGCTCGAGGGCCTGGACCGGCGCAACATCTACGGCGTCTCCGACAAGATCACCCGGGAGAAGCAGGAATACGGCGGCGACAAGACCTCCTACGAGTTCGACCCGCGGACCGAGCGGTACGTGCGCACCGGCGACATGGTCAAGAGCCGCTGGTACCCGACGCTGGCCGAGCTGCCCAACGGTGACGTGCTCGCGGTGTCCGGACTGGACGAGTTCGGCCGGATGCTGCCCGGCGACAACGAGCGGTACGTCCGGGACCAGCAGCGCTGGGTCGACGCGCCGAAGCTCAAGCGGGTCTTCCCCACCTATCCCGCGCTGCACCTGATGGGCGACGGCCGGCTGTTCTTCTCCGGCTCCAACTCCGGCTACGGCTCGGACACCATCGGCCGTACGCCCGGGCTGTGGGACCTGACGAAGAACAAGTTCCAGGTGGTGCCGGGGCTGCGGGACCCGCGGATGACCGAGACGAGTTCGTCGGTGCTGCTGCCCCCGGCGCAGGACCAGCGGGTGATGATCTTCGGTGGTGGTGAGGTGGGCGAGTCGGCCGTGTCCACGCGGCGGACGGCCATCGCGGACCTGGACGAGGCGGCGCCCGCGTACCGGCCCGGTCCGGATCTGCCGCAGCCGGCGCGCTATCTGAGCACTGTGCTGCTGCCCGACGACACCGTGCTGACCACCGGCGGCTCGTCCGGATACCGCGGCGGCGAGTACCGCGGCCGGACCCGCAGCGACCTGTTCAACGTGCAGATCTACCGGCCGGCGGCCGACCGGTTCGAGACCGCCGCGGAGTCGACCATCGGCCGCAACTACCACTCCGAGGCACTGCTTCTGCCCGACGGCCGGGTCATCACGATGGGCAGCGACCCGCTCTACGACCCGGCCGGCAAGAACCCGGGGAGCTTCGAGCAGCGCATCGAGGTGTACTCACCGCCGTACCTGTTCAAAGGCCGCCGCCCGGTCGTCGGCGCCGGACCGTCCTCGGTGCAGCGCGGCACGACGGTCGACTTCGCCACCCCGGACGCCGGTCGCGTGCGCGCGGCCCGGCTGCTGCGGCCGAGCGCGGTCACCCACGTCACCGACGTCGACCAGCGTTCGGTCGCGCTCGACGTGACCCCGTCGGCGAACGGTGTGGCCCTGTCCATCCCGAAGGCCAGGGGCCTCGTGCCCTCGGGCTGGTACATGTTGTTCCTGGTCGACGACAAGGGCGTGCCGTCGACCGGCCGCTGGGTGCGGGTGCGCTGAGGGATGCCGAAACACGCCACCCCGACGCGGGGCCGCTGGGCGCTGCCCGTGGCCGGACTGGCCCTCGTGCTCGTCATGGCCGCCATCGTGGTGCTCGCGCGGCGCGGTGCGGACTCCCCCGTGGTGCTCGGTCCGGCGGCCGTCCGATCCGGTGACGCCGCCGGGTCCGGCGGGCGGCTGAGCGACCGCGAGCTGTACGTCGATCCCAACGGTGCGGCGGTGAACCAGCTCACGGCGTGGCAGGGCACCGGGCGTACCAGTGAGATCACCGCCATCCGGCGGATCGCCGACCAGCCCACCGCCACCTGGTTCGCCGACGCGGCCCCGGGCTACGCCGAACGGGCCCGGACGCTGGTCGCGGCCGCGACCGCGGCCGGGCGGCTGCCGGTGCTCACCCTCTACAACATCCCGGAGCGGGACTGCTCCGGGCAGTCGGCCGGCGGCGCGGCCGACGCCGCGGACTACCAGGCCTGGGTACGCACCCTGGCCGGATCCCTCCGCGGTCACCAGGCGCTGATCGTGCTCGAACCCGACGCCGTCCCGCAGGCGGTGCAGGGCTGCCTGGACGAGGACGCCACGGCCGAGCGCTACGACCTGCTCGCCGACGCCGTGGACGCGTTGCGGGCCGTGCCCGGCGTGCTGGTCTACCTGGACGCGGGCAACCCGACGTGGATCACGCAGCCGTCCCGGCTGACCGCTGCCCTGCGCCGGGCCGGCATCGCGCGGGCGTCCGGCTTCTCGCTCAACGTGGCCAACTTCGAGACCACGGCGGACAACCTGGCCTACGGCACCCGACTGTCCGCGCTGCTCAGCGGCGCGCATTTCGTCGTGGACACCAGCCGCAACGGCAACGGGCCGGCCCAGAAGGGCGGCGGCGACCGGCACTGGTGCAATCCGCCCGGACGGGCGCTCGGCGAGGCGCCGACCACCCGGACCGGCGTGCCGCTGGCCGACGCGTACCTGTGGATCAAACGCCCGGGTGAGTCCGACGGCGCCTGCGGCAACGGCGCGCCGCCGGCCGGTGAGTGGTGGCCGGAGTACGCGCTCGATCTGGCGGGCTCCCGCTCCTGACGAGCCGCGGGCACCGGCTCC
>NZ_JBEZGQ010000409.1:0-7069 GCF_040650095.1 Actinoplanes sp. NPDC048791
CACGTGGTCGTCGTGCCAGACGTCGCCGACCAGGAACTTCTTCGTGCCGATGATCTCGAAGCCGTGCTTCGCGTAGAACTTGGCCGCCCGCTCGTTGCGCTGGTTGACGCCCAGCCAGCAGAGCCGCGCCCCGGTGGCCGCGGCGGCCTCGAGCGTCGCCGTCATCAGCGTGGCGGCGATGCCGGACCCGTGGTTCCGCGCGGCGACATAAAACTTGCTGAGCTCAATCGCCGGTGCAGCAGCCGAGTCGTCGGCGGAACGAACCACGGCGGCCAGTTCCGGATCCTGGATCGGGCCGCCGATCAGCATCGCGTACCCGACCGCCTCGCCGGCGTCCTCGGCCAGCAGCAGGATCCGCGCCGGGTCGGCCAGGTATTTCTCGAAGCTCGCCAGAGCGAGATGTTCGGCGATGAAAGCGTCGATGTCGGTCTGAAGCGTGCCCGGCGGGGTAGCCAGACCGAAGGTGTCGGCCGCAAGCCGGTGCAGCTCAGCCGCGTCCGCCGGGACCGCGCGCCGGATGGTGATCGCCATGGCGTCACGATAACGGCGGCGTGACGCGGGCCATCGGGGCGTCCCGAAACTGGAAAGAGGGTTTAGAGTCGTGCCGACCGACCGATCGACGGTCCGGAACGGGAGGATGAAGCGGTGAGCGAACCGGCATTCCAGCGCAGAGGCCTCGGCGACGTGATCCCGGTGCCGGCCGAGGTGCGGCCCGACCCGGCCGCCGACTTCACCATCGGCGACGGTACGGCGATCCGCACGGCGCCCGGTTCGACCGAGGCTCGCCGGATCGGTGAGTACCTCGCCGCGCTGCTGCGCCCGGCCACCGGGTACGCGCTGCCGGTCGGCGAGGACTCCGGTGAGATCGCCCTGCTGCTCGACCCCGCCCCCGATCTCGACGCGGACGGCGACTTCGACGGCGCCCCGGACGAAAGTTACCGGCTCGAGGTCAGCGCTTCCGGCGTTACGGTGCGGGCTGCCGCCGCGGCTGGGCTGTTCGCCGCCGTGCAGACGCTGCGGCAGTTGTTGCCCGCCGCGATCGACGCGCCCGGCCCGCAGCAGGGCGCATGGGTGCTGCCCGGGGGAGAGATCGTCGACCGCCCCCGGTTCCCGTACCGCGGCGCGATGCTCGACATCGCCCGGCACTTCTTCACCGTCGCCGAGATCAAGGCGTACATCGACTCGCTGGTCCAGTTCAAGATCAATCACCTGCACCTGCACCTGACCGACGACCAGGGCTGGCGGCTGGAGATCGACGGCTGGCCGAAGCTCACCGAGGTCAGCGGTGGTGAGGGCACGGGCGTGGACGGCACCGGGCCGGGCTTCCTGACCCGCGCGGACTACACCGAGCTGGTCGGCTACGCGGCCGACCGGTTCGTGACGATCGTGCCGGAGATCGACATGCCGGGACACGTGAACGCGGCGCAGGTCGCGTACCCCGAGCTGACCGCCGACGGCGTCGCGGTGGCACCGCGTACCGACATGGAGGTCGGCTACAGCTCGCTGGTCGCGGACAAGGAAGAGACGTACGCGTTCGTCGAGGACGTCGTCCGCGAGGTCGCGGCGCTGACCCCCGGCCCGTACCTGCACATCGGCGGCGACGAGGCCCAGGCCACGACGGCGGAGGACTACCGCACGTTCATCCAGCGGGTGCTGCCGCTGGTCGCCAAGTACGGCAAGCGCGTCGTCGGCTGGCACGAGATGGCCGGCGTGGAGCTCCCGGAGACGGCGATCGCCCAGTACTGGCGAATCGAAGCAACCGACGAGGGCACCGCCCGCGCCGCCGCCAACGGCAGCAAAGTGATCATGTCCCCGGCGGACCGCAGCTACCTGGACATGAAGTACACCCCCGACAGCCAGCCGGGCCTGGACTGGGCCGGCGTGATCAACGTCGAACGGTCGTACGACTGGGACCCGGCAGACCGCCTCCCGGGCGTATCAGAGCAACACCTCCTCGGCGTCGAGGCGCCGCTGTGGTCGGAAACGCTGCGCAGCCTTGCGGACGTGCAGACGATGACGTTCCCGCGCCTGCCGGCTGTCGCGGAGATCGGCTGGTCCCCGCGCGCTACGCACGACTGGGAGTCGTTCCGGCAGCGGCTGGCGGCTTTCGGTCCCCGCTGGCGTAACCAGGGCATCGCCTTCCACGCGTCGCCGGAGATTCCCTGGACCTGAAGCGTCTTTCAGAGGGTCAGGATTGAGCACCCGCCGCCCACCTCGAACAGTCTCGAGGAGGGCGGCCGATGACCCGCCGGTCAGCTCATGTGGCGGTCGAACCAGTCCAGGATGCGCCCGGGGTTCTGGGCGAAATACCGGTAACCGTCCCACCGGCGGGTGCTGTCCTCGATCCAGAACAGGTCCTTCTCGACCGTGATGTTGTCGTAGACGGCCTGGATGTCGTCCGGCCGGGTGAGCACGTCGTCGCGTACCTGGTAGAGCAACGTCGGGACGTTGACGCTGCGGGCCGGCTGGACCGGTGACATGTCGTCGAGCCGGAAGCCGTTGTGGAGCCGGACCCGCTGTTCCAGTTCGTCGATGTAACGTGCCGGGATGCCGGCCGCGACCAGCGACTGCTCCATGGTGACCCGCGGCGACAGGGGTTGTGGCGCGACCATGGCCCGGACGCCGTCGAACGCGGCCGGCTCGGCCCGCATCGCGAACATGGTGGCGTTGGCGCCCATGCATCGGCTGAACAGTCCGATGGTCAGGTGATCGAGGTCCCGGCGGCTGCGGACGTACGCCAGAGAGCCCAGCACGTCGCGGGCCTCGTACACGCCGGCGGAGATGACGCCGCCGTTGGCGGCGCCGCTCGCACCGAGGTTACGCAGGTCGTAAGCGAGCACGTGATATCCGGCGTCGTGCAGGATCTTGTAGTCCGGGATGAAGTCGACCTCGTTGTCGTTACCCGTCGGCGCCCACATCGACTTCCACGGCTCGATGTGCGCCGGCAGGCCGGAACGGCTGAACCACAGCGGGTGGTTGGCGATGATCAGCTTGTCCGACCCGGGGGCGGGGATGTACCAGCCCTCCAACGGCACGCCGTCGGTGGACGGGAACGTGATCTCGTGGAAGTCGAGGCCTGCCTCCGCCGGACTGTGCCAGACCGGGGAGCGCAGCGTGGCGCCGAAGCCCGCGGCGTAGGTGCGGATGAACTGCTCGATCTCTTCCGCCGTCGCAGCGGGGGCCGTCTTCGTATCAGTCATGCGAACGACTTTCCGCGCCGGCGCCGAGGGTAAGAAGGCCGAGCGGTTCATGGTCAGCGCGACCATAGGAGTCCCACACCTACCCGGCCCGGTGATCGCCGTGCCTAACCTTGGTAGGTGCAGACAGACAATCCGCTTGGCGACTTTCTGCGCGCCCGCCGTGAGCACACCGGCCCCGGCAGCGTGGGTCTGCCCGTCGGTGGCCGTCGGCGCGTGCCGGGCCTGCGCCGCGACGAGGTGGCAGTGCTGGCCGGCGTGAGCACCGACTACTACGTGCGCTTGGAGCAAGGCCGGGAACGGCACCCGTCGGCCGAGGTGATCAACGCCTTGGGCCGGGTCTTCTCCCTGGACGGCGACGCCGTGGCGCACCTTCAGCAGCTTGCCCGGCCGCAGCGCTCGGCCGGGGAATCCGACCACGTCGACTCCGGCCTGATCGCGCTGCTGGGACGGTGGCACGACACACCGGCGATCGTGCAGAACCGGTACGGCGATGTGCTCGCTTGCACCGGCCTGGCGCTGGCCATTCATCCAAGCTTGGCGCGCGACCGGAATCTGGTCCGGCTGCTGTTTCTCGACCCCGCGGAACAGGCGCTCTTTCCGGACTGGGAGGAGCAGGCCGGCCGAGCGGTGGCCTGGCTGCGAGCCGATGCCGACCCCGGCAGTTCCCGACTTGCGGCCCTGGTGGGCGAGCTGACATTGAAAAGCCCGGTCTTCGCCCAGCTCTGGGCCCGGCACGACGTCACCGTCAAGTCCACCGGCCGCAAACGATTCGCGCATCCCGTGGTGGGCGATTTCACCGTGAACTTCGAGACCTTCCAGGTCAGCGGGCAGGTCGGACAGTCGTTGACCGTCTACCACACGACCGCGGGAACCAGCGACGCCGATGCTCTCACCCTGCTCGCCGCCCACGCGGCCACCGTGCTCGCCGACCGGGTCGTCACGCCGCGGAAGGTCATCGTCGTCGATCAGCTGTCGTAACTCGACCGGCCGGCCAAGGCGTCACCCGATCCGCTCCACCAGGGCAACGTGGTCCCTCGCCGGATCCGAAACCGTCCCGACTCCCCATAACGCCGACGTCCCCGGAATGTTCTCCACCGCCGACAGGAACGGATCCGCCGCCCAGAACGGATTGTCAGCCCGAACCTTCGGCCCGTAGACCACACTCCACTTCCCGCCCTGGTAGCGCAGGAACAGCGACCCCGGGTACGACACCCCGTACGGCTCGCTCGGGTTGCTTCCGGTCACCCACAGATTCCCCGCAGCGTCTCCGCCGACGGCCCACAGATCGGCCGACTCGGTCGGTGCGGCCACGCGCTGCCACGAGACACCATCCCAGTGCATGATCAGCGGCTTCGGCCGAGACGAGTCGTACTCGATCGTCCCGACCGCCCACGCGTCAGTCGCCGAGCGCGCGTGCACGCCGGTCAGCCGCGCACCGGGCACCTTCGGCAGCGCCGCCACCCGCCAGGTGCCGCCGGTGCGCTGCACGATCAGTGGTTCCGGGTAACCAGCGTCGTCGACGTGCCACGAGCCGACCGCGAACGCAGCACCGCCCGGTGCGGTCGCCACCGTCTGCAGGCCCCCGCTCCACCTGTCACTGCCCGGCACGACCACCTCGCGCAAACCTTGGCCGTCCCACTCCATGACAAGAGCGCCACCCGCGCGCCGAGCCCCGACGATCAGCGGCCTGCCGTTGCGGGCCGCCACGTCGCTGAACCGGCCCTGGTCGGCCACCGACATGCCCTGCCAGGCCGTGCCGTCCCAGCGAGCCGCGTACGGCAACTGCCTGTCGTCCTGCCCGACCGCCCACACGTTCGAGGGATCCACCGCGCTCACCGCCTCGGGTGAGTCGAACGGCGCGGGCAGGAGGCTCTCCGACCACGTCCTGCCGTTCCACCGCACCAGCGCAGCCGGCTCGACCGGAATGCGCCCGTACGCGTTGTCCTGATATCCCACCGCCCAGGCGTCAGCCGGCCCGGTCGCGCTCACGTCGACCAGCCGGCTCGCCGGTTTCAGCGGTGGTTCCGCCGCTATCCGCCAGGTCGCCGCCGCCTCGGCCGGCACCGCACCGGCCAGGCTGACAGCGATCGCTCCGACCACCGCCACCACCGGCGCACGCCTCATCGCCCCCATGAACATCTCCCTCGACAGGTGGAATGCCCATCAGCGTCACAGCTGTCGACGGTCGGCGCGAGGGGCGCGGCCTGACCGTAAGGACCTCGTAAGAGATCCTTTGTGGTTCACGGAACTACGATTTCCACGTCGCTCTCCGGCCGGGCCGGGATGCGGCTCAGATTGATGCTCAGGTCCTGTGGGGGCAGGTGGTAGTCGAGCCGGGCCAGCCGTTGCACCAGGGTGCCCAGCAGGGCGACCGTGATCCGTTCGCCCGGGCAGCGGTGACCCGTGCGGGGATCGCCGCCACCCTGCGGGATCAGGTCGAAGTCGCCGATCGGCCGGTCCACGAAACGCTCCGGACGGAATTCGTACGGCTCAGGGAAGAGCAGGTGGTCATGGTTCTGGCCGTAGACATCGAGCAGCACCAGGGCGCCCTTCGGGATGGGCTGACCGGCGAAGGTCAGGTCGGCGATCGCCCGGCCGCCGAGGAACGGGGCGAACGGGTAGAAGCGGCGCACCTCGTGCACGAAGGCCGCGGTGAACTCGTCGTCGCCGTCCCGCAACGGGCGGCGGTGCTGCGGCCAGCGCTCCAGGGCGTGCGCGCTGAACGCGACGAACCACGCGACCGCTGTCGCCGGGCGGATGATGTTGATCAGTTCCACGGCCGCCGTACGGGGCTCGAGCGGCTCGCCGTCCTCGCGGAAGTGCGCGATCGTGGTGATCGCCGCGTCGGCCGGTGCGATGACGTCGCCGCTGCGTACCCCCTCGATCTTTGTGGCCAGCCAGCGCTCGCGCCGGCGGCGGGCCGCCAGGGCGCGCCAGTGCCTTGGGCCCGGGGTCGCGAAGCCGTCCACCATCGCGACCAGGTCGGCGGCCAGTTTCGGCAGCTCGTCGTCAGTGACCGGGATGCCGGCCCACCGGGTCACCGCGCGGGCGATGACCAGGGCCGTCTCGTCGAAGAGAGTCACCGGCGACCGGCCGCGCCAGCTCTCCGCCGCCTCGTCGAACGACTCGCCGACCAGCTTGGCCAGCACGTCGATGCCGTCGTTCATCAGCAGCGCGACGAACAGCGCCTTGCGGTGCCGGTGCGCCTCCCCGTCGAGAGTGTGCACCGCGCCCTGGCCGAACAGCGTGGCCACGACCGGATGCGGCAGAGCGGTGTGCCGCTCGAGGTGGCTCTCGTCGTAGAAGAACCGCACGGCCTCCGGTCCGCAGATCGCCACCGCCCGCCGGCCCAGCACCCGCAGCGGCACGGGCCGGTCGTGATGCCGGCGGCGGAGATCGGGCAGCCAGGCGTAGCCCTTGATGCCGGCCACGAGAGTCTGATCGAGGTCAGTCATGCGGTCGTGGATCCCCACGAGGCCGCCGCCGAAACGGCGGCGGTGTGTCGCCGGCGTGAACGTCCCGAAATCTTCCTTAAATCTTCTTACCGGTACGGCGGGCCGACACGCCGGGTCCGCGCACGTCACCGCCCTTGTTCGGGGCTCAATCGTGACCGTCCGGCGGAGCGGCGGCCATGGCGTGGTCGTAGGCGGGCCCTAGGCTAGCCGCGTGCAGAAGAGGGTGCTGGCATCGGCGACCGCGCTGGCCGGGTTCCTGCTCGTCGCGGCACTGCAGCTCGCGCTGGTCGTGGTGCCGGTCCTGCTGCTGCTCTCGATGCTGCCGGGCGCGGCCGCTCTGCGCCTCGGCGTCCCGGTCTGCATCGCGACGGTCGGCGTGATGGCGTACGCGACCTGGCGCGCCCTGCACACGCG
>NZ_JBEZGQ010000410.1:0-7052 GCF_040650095.1 Actinoplanes sp. NPDC048791
CGCCGACTGGCGCTGGCCGTTGCCGCCGGCCCGATCGACAGCGGTCGAAGCGGTGACGGCGGCCGAGCTGAGCCGGCTGGCCGAGGCGGCGGCGGGCACCTTGCGTGAGGTGACCGCGGGTGGTCTGGCGGGTCGCGCGGTCGGGCAGCGCGCCGTGCGCGACGCCTTGCTCGATCACGTTGCGCTCGTCGTCACGCGCCCCGGCGGGGAGCCGGTGGAGGTCTCCCAGCGACTCGTCCAGGCGGTGTCGCGGATGGGCTTTCTCGGTCCCGCCGACAAGCAGACCTCGGCCGCGCGAGTGTGCGTGGCGGGACGCTGGGTGGGACTTTCTGCACCATATGGAGTCGCGTGGCTACAGCCGGTCCAAGTATTGACCGTCATGCCTATAGGGGGTCACCCGAAAGGGTGATGCTGCATCGGTCGTCCGGTCGCGCCCTCCCTTTGAGGGGATGACCTCCGCGACCTGTACGGGTACCGTCGCCCCGAGGTCCACCGCTACGTCCGGCGGCGGGCCTGCTGGGGAGTGAGGTGCACAACGATGCCGTGGTGGTCATGGCGTCCCGGGTCGGCCGGAGGCGATGAGCCCGAGACCGGCGGCGAGGTGGCGTTGCAGAGCAGCGTCCGCGTCGGAGTGCCGACGCAGCGTGAGCCGGGACACTCTTCGATGTCCTCCGCTGATCTTTCCTCGATCGACGAGCCGGAGCAGGTCGCTCCGGTCGATCTGGCCCGGATCGGCAAGGCCCTCGATCTGCTCGATATCCGGTTCCTGGCCGACGGCGGTGGCAGCCTGCTGGCCATGTGGGAACGGCACGCCGTGCTGTTCACGCTCGAAGGCCCCGACGACGAGATCCTGGTCATGCGGGCCCGTCCGCACGCGACCGTCCCGCCGGACTGGGCCGACCGCGCGTACCGCGTGGTCAACGAGTGGAACCACACCCGCCGCTTCTGCAAGGCCTACGTCGGCGATCCCACCGAACGCGGACAGCTGCCGATCTACGCGGAGCTGCAGGTGCCGCTGGCCTCGGGTGCCCACGACCCGTTGCTGGTGGAGATGCTCGACTGCGGCGCGGCCGTCGCGACCTCGTTCGTCGACTGGCTGCACGACGAGGGCGCGCTGCTCTGACGGAGGCGCTTCTCTGACGGAGGAAACAAAAAGGGCCCCGGATCACGGGGCCCTTTTCCGTGTCCGGGTTCAGCCGGGCGGGAACATGCCGATCCGGCCGTGGAACTCGCGGCCCAGCTTGTCGGTGTCCGAGCCGACGATCAGACCCTCGGGCACGACCTGGAACGCCCGCACGCCGACCCCGCGGTCCCGGCTCGGGTTCCAGCCCAGCGCCTTGCCGGTGGTCGGGTTGAGCGCGCCGATGCCGACCCGCGGGACGGCGCCCGGGCCGGGGCCCTTGGCGTCGCTGCCGTACGGGTTGTCCAGGTAACGCTGGTGGCCACCGACGTACACGGCGCTGCCGGTCACCGCGACCGCGTAGAGCGAGTCGCCGCCGGTGCGCTGCACCCAGGTCGGGTTGTGCCGGCCGCCGCCGGTGGCCTCGAAGCGGGCCGCCGAGTCGCACAGCTTGGTCGGCGAGGAGGCCCGGCCGGTCGCCGCGACGACGAGGTACCGGCCGTCGGGGGAGAACTTCACCTGCCGCAGGTACGTGTCGAAGCCCTGCAGGCACGGCGGCGCGTACGCGTCGGTGTACCAGCTGGTCAGCACGGCTGCGGAGCCGGAGACGTCGAACATGGCGATCTGGTTGCGGGCGGCCGTGCCGGACTTGAGCAGCGCGCCGACCGCGATCAGCCGGGTGCCGTCGGGGGAGATGTCGAAGTGCTCGACCCGGGTCCGGCTCAGGCCGGGGGCGGACAGCTTGGCGTCGAAGCCGGGGTCGACCGCGCCGGTGCCCGCGTCCATCCGGGCCAGCCCGACCCGGGTGACGCCGTTGATCGCCGAGAAGGTGCCGCCGGCGTAGAGCTTGCTGCCCCGGGCGCTCAGGGCGCGGACGTCACCCCAGTTGATCTTCGCGCCGAAGGCGGTGATCCGGGCGCCGGTGCTGACCGCGACCCGGGCGACACCCCGCTGGGCGGCACCGTTGACGGTCTTGAAGCCGCCGCCCAGGTAGACGGTGTTGCTCGCCCCCGCGGCCAGGGAGTAGACCGCGGCGTCGACGGCGGGGGCGAACGAGCGCACCGCACCGTCCTTCAGCCCGTACGCGAAAATGTTCTTCCGGGCGTAGGTGGTTTTCCGCGCGCTGTCCTGGACCTTGGTGAAGCTGCCGCCGACGACGACCGTGTCGCCGACCACCGCCAGCGCCCACACCGTGCCGTCCAGGACGTGCGGCGTGAAGTCGACCGGATTGGCCGAGACCACCGCCGGTTGGGCCATGTCAGCCGCGGCGGGCGTCGCGCCCAGCAGAGCGGCGCAGGTCAGCGCGGTGGCAGCGAGCAAACGGCGGCGCATCGGTCAGCTCCAGGGATCGGGACCGCGACGTCGGTGAAGTGACGATCGCGTCGTTCACCCGATCAACGAGCGGGTTGACCTCCGGGATGCGCGTCCATCTTGTTGACCATGAAGTACGCGGCGCGCTCCAGATAGTCCCAGAGAGCGCTGTGGTGCGGCTCCGGCAGACCGAGCGAGTCGACCGCGGCGCGCATGTGCAGCAGCCAGGCGTCCCGCTCGGCCGGACCGACCGTGAACGGCGCGTGCCGCATCCGCAGCCGTGGGTGCCCACGCTCTGCCGAGTACGTGTTCGGGCCGCCCCAGTACTGCATCAGGAACAGCGTCAGCCGTTCCGCCGCCGGACCCAGATCCTCCTCGGGATACATCGGGCGCAGCAGGGGATCCTGCGCGACCCCCTCGTAGAAGGCGTCGACGAGCCGGCGGAAGGTCGGCTCGCCGCCGACGGCCTCGAAGAAGCTGACTTCCGGTTCCTCGTTGGATGCGCTCACCGATCCAGTTTGCCAGCCGCGCGGTGCCGAGCCGGGCCGGGTGTGACGCGCGTTGCCCTGGCCGGTGTGTCGGTGACCGGGACTTCGGCGACCCCGTAGGCCGGCCGCCGGACCACGAGCACCACCATCAGGGCCAGGCCGCCGAGACTCCACAGGCCGACGACCAGCGGGATCGAGGAGAACTGGGCCAGCGCGCCGGTCGCCACCACCGCGAAGAACTGGGTGAACTGCACCCCGCCCTGCATGACCGCGTACGCCCGGGCGCGGTAGCCGTGCGGAAGGGCCAGCACGAACTCGCCGTTCAGGGTGGGCATGAGACCGCCCTGGGCGACGCCGGAGATCGCTGCCAGCACGGCCACCGTGGTGGCGTTGGGCGCGAACGCGGTCAGCGCGAGGGCCAGCGGGGTCAGCACGGCGAGGGGTTTGACCAGGCGGATGCGGTCGGGCTGACTGACCAGCCGGCCGACCACCAGCCCGCCGATCACAAAGCCGACCGGGCCGGCCGCCATGATCAGGCCCTGGTCGAAGCCCCGGGCGGCCGGATCCTTGTCGAACACCGCGGCCCAGCCGGCGGCCAGGCCCTCGGGCAGGATGGTGAGGGTGGTCAGCCCGAACACCATGAGGGCGATCGAGCGCAGCAACGGCGTACCGAAGACCAGCCGGAAGCCCTCGCCGGTCTCCCGCAGCAGGTGCCGGCGGTGGTCCGGGCCGGCGGCGGCCGGCCGCGGATGCACCCAGAGCGCGATGATCGCGGCCGAGATGATGAAGGACACCGCGTCCAGCGCGATGCCGAGCCGGGCGTTGATGCTGGTCGCGATGAAGGCGCCGACCAGATAGCCGAACACCTGCGCGGCCTGCGAGGTGGAGGCGTTGACGGCGAGCCCGCTGACGAGCCGGCGGCGGTCCAGGATCAGCGGCAGCAGCGCCGAGCGGGCCGCCTGCGTCGGCGGCGCCCCCAGCATGGCCACGAAGAGCAGGATGAGGATCGCATAGACCGGCATGCCGGGCAGGGCGATGAGCGCGATCGGCACGGCCCGGGTCAGATCGGCGACGATCATGACCCGGCGGTACGGATAGCGCTCCGCGAGCGCCGCCAGCACCGGCCCACCGACGATCCACGGCAGGTAGCTGATCGCGAAGGACGCCGCGGACAGCAGCACCGAATCGGACTGCTGGTAGACCAGCACGGTGATGGCGGCCCGGGCCAGATAGTCACCGAGCCAGTTGACGACGAGCGAGAAATAGACCGCTCGGTATTCGCGGACCGCGAAGAGGTCTCGGAAGGTGACGGGACCATCCGGCTCCGCAGCGTCCCCGGCCCGGTGGGCCGGCTGCGCAGCGCGTCGGTCGTCCGACACCTGGACCCTCCATCGATCGCGACGACCGGCGGGATCACCGCCGGTCGGACACGTCCGGGGGAAAATCGGGGTGCTCAGATCCCGCGCGAACGTGCCGCTGCAAGTGCAGATGCTCTTTGCACGATTCTGCCCGATCGTCCGAGTCCTGGCTAGGGCATACGGGGCGAACATCGGCCGTTCGGCCGAGGCCGGACCTCCCCCATCATGCCGTATGTGCAGGTCAGGTCGCACCACCCGGGGTACCGGAAGGGTCACCCGGCCCGCTGGAAAACGTCGGGGGAACCGCCGAGCGGGGCAGCATCCGCGACACGGCGATCCGTTCGGAGATGCCGGAGGTCTCCAGCGCCTCGGTGAGCCGGCGCCGCAACTCGCGCTGCACGATCGGCTGGCCGTCCGCCGTGGTCTTGGCGATCGTGCGGATCACCGCGCCGTCGACGGTCAGCTGCTCGACCCCGATCACGTCCGGCGGCTCCAGGAACTCGGTCGCGTGCTCCGGCTCCTCGGCCAGGGCCAGCGCGGCCCGGCGCAGCACCGAGGTGGCCTCCTCGGAGTTGACGAACCCGATCGGGATGTCGATGACCACCATCGCCCAGCCCTGGCTCTTGTTGCCGACCCGGATGATCTCGCCGTTGCGGATGTACCAGAGCACGCCCCGCATGTCCCGCACGGTGGTCACCCGCAGCCCGACGGTCTCCACCACCCCGACCGCGTCGCCCAGGTCCACCGAGTCACCGACGCCGTACTGGTCCTCCAGGAGCATGAACAGGCCCGCGATCAGATCCTTGACCAGGCTCTGCGCGCCGAAGCCGAGGGCCACACCGACGATGCCGGCGCTGGCCAGCAGCGGGCCCAGGTTGAAGCCGAGCTCGCCCATGACCAGCAGCACAGCCATGGTGAAGACCACGGCGGTGACGAAGCTGCGCAGCACCGAGCCGATCGCCTCGGCCCGCTGCCGGCGGCGTTCGGGGATGAACGTGTTCTCCGCGGCTTCCTGCTGCTTGTCGGCCCGCTCCCGCAGCGGCTTGAGCAACGCCGGCATGGCGGCCCGCGAGGTGGTGGCGGTCAGCCGGCGGATGCCGCGGTGCAGGAGCCACCGGATGAGCATCGCGACGAGGATGATCGCGAGGATCCGCAGCGGCTTGAGGATGAACACGTAGCTGCTGTTGGCCAGCCACTGGATGTCGGTCTTGTCCAGCACCCAGGTGCAGAGCGCGTCGGCCTTGCAACTCTCCGAGACGTCCGGCGTCCCGTTGAAGATCGGTTCGGCGGAGCCGGAAGGGGCGGGGATCGGGGCCAGCGGAATCACGGGGCCCTAACCTACCGGGCCGGACACCTCGCAGTGGAATCGGACATCTTCCGCGGAGACCTCAGACGTTTACGGCCCGGCCACAGATTGTGCTCGCCAATTCGTCATTCATCAGGGACTATTGGGCCACGAGCACCGGTAGATCCGGCGCTCGCGCCATGACGATCAGCACACGGGAGCGGTTGCTAGCACCTACACCGAAGGGTGATCGCGATGCCTGACATACGACCCACAGTGGGCTCCTCCGCGTTGGTGTTGAACGCTACCTACGAGCCGCTGTGCGTCGTATCGGTGCGTCGGGCGACCATCCTGGTGTTGACGTCGAAGGCTGAGTGCGTCTCCGACGGCGACGGCATCCTGCACAGTGCACACCACACTCTCCCGGTGCCGTCGGTGGTCCGGCTGACCAGGTACGTGAAGGTTCCGTACCGCACCCACGTCGGACTTTCCCGGCGGGCGATCTTCGCCCGGGACGGCGGCCGCTGCGCCTACTGCCGCGGCTCGGCCGAGACCATCGACCACGTGTTCCCGCGCAGCCGGGGCGGGCTGCACGCCTGGGAGAACGTGGTCGCCGCCTGCGCCAAGTGCAACCACAGCAAGGGCGACAAGACCCCGGCGGAGCTGGGCTGGCGCCTGCACTCGCCCCCGGCCGCCCCGCGCGGGGTCGCCTGGCGCGTGCTGGGCCACCGCACCCCCGACCCCCGCTGGGCGGACTGGCTCGACCTGCCCAAGCCGCTCGAGGCCGAAGCCGCGTAGCGGGCTACGTGTCCTCGGCCTTCACCAGGCTGGCGAAGACCACCACGTTGTCGCTGTAGCCCTGCTTGCCGCCCAGCCACTTGCCGCCGCAGGTCAGCAGCCGCAGCGACGGCCGGCTGTAGTCGCCGTAGACCCGCTTGACCGGCAGCTTCTCCTTGCCGAAGTGCTCGACCGAGTTGATCTGGAAGATCGCCACCGAGTCGTCCTCGCGGAGCACCTCGATCTTCTGCCCGGCCTTGAGCTTGCCCAGGTTGAAGAAGACCGAGGGGCCCGACCGGGTGTCCGCATGGCCGACGATCAACGCGGGGCCGAACTGCCCCGGGGTCGGGCCCTGATCGAACCAGCCCACCTCGTTGTGCCGCTGCAGCGGCGGCACGTCCACCGAGCCGTCCTTGGCCCGCCCGACGTGCAGGATCGGCGCCTCGACCTTGATCGAGGGGATCGTCAGGCGCTTCGGTGGGCTGGGGTCCAGGACCGGGAACGCGCGGGGTGGTGGTTTGTCCGGGCCGCGGAACAGTTCGCTGAGGTCGAAGCCGGTCGCTGCGCCGAGGCCGGCGCCGACTGTGAAAAGGCCGACGAAGACCAGGATCGCGGCCATCAAGCCGAGCGGCATCGGCCTGCGCGCGGCGGCTGGCATCGGCCGGGCGGCGGCCACGGGGCGGGGCGAAGGCCTGCGGGCCGGTACCCGTGCC